>JAESUE010000063.1 GCA_016763235.1 Pseudomonadales bacterium | reverse complement strand
TGACAGGGAACCTATGCCACGAGCCGCGGGGATACTTATCAGGGTAACTGGATTGATGGCCGTAAAAGCGGCACAGGTACATACGTTTGGAAAAATGGTGATAAGTACGTTGGTAACTGGAAAAGTAACAAGCGTAGTGGTGATGGTGAAATGTCCTACGCTAATGGCAATGTTTACAAAGGCGAATGGTCAGTGAACAAGGCGCGAGGTGAAGGAGTGATGCGCTATAAGAATAAGGATATTTACAAAGGTTTATTTAAGAATAGTGTACCGGGTGGTCAAGGAAAAATGATTTATGCAAACGGTGACCGCTACGTAGGCAACTGGGTCGATGGACTACCTTCAGGCAAAGGGGTGTACCATCTTAAAAATGGTGACAAAGTGTTTGCGAATTGGAAAGCGGGCGCTATTGAAAAAGGGGCAGCGAAATACCGTTTTGCTAGCGGTATCGAATACAAGGGTTCGCTTAGGAAACTTGTTCCTAACGGAAAGGGTACTTGTGTTGAGAAAGGGAAGTCTTCGTCATGCCAGTATAGAAACGGAAAAGTTGTAATCGCTAAAGTTGCAGCGAAACCTAAGCCGGTGGCGGCTAAACCAAAACCTGTCCAGATTGCTAAGGTTGAGGCAAAGCCTAGGCCTGTACTGCCTAAACCAGTAGCTGTAGTGCCATCCAAACCAAAAGTTTATATGTCTAATAAGGAGGAGGTTAGTTTGAGGCACGACTGGGTTGAGTCGGGTGTATTCGGAAAACCAACAGAAATTCAATGTAAGGTTATTGATGATGACCTTGATGACACCAAATCACTTCAGATCTCTGTTAAATCATCTGATATGAGTGTGCGAATGAAAGTGAGCGATTACAGAGGGGTTGGCGAATATGCTTTACCATTTTACAGCGCTCGTGCTAAATATAAAGCTGTGGGTGGGTATGCGACAACAGATGAAAAACCTGGGAAACTGGTGGTTACCCGTGATAATGGAAAGTTGATCTCAGCGACATTTTCTTTTGAAAGTTATCCCAATGGCAACGTAAGCCTTGGTAAGCCGCATAAAATAAAGGGTGGGCGCATTACTGCCAAGCCTGTATATGAATAGATAATTTGTCTTAGACGATATTCTAAGAATTGGCTCAGGCCTGACAGCATCCCTTTAATAAAGGGCGCTGCCAAGTCTGAGCTAAGGTGTTACTACTGCTAATGTATCTTACTTAGTTGTTTCGTCATTTATATGAGTGATCACTTCCGCAATTTTCTCTAAGTCTTTCTCTGAAATAATCCCCGCGGTGAAGCTTAATCCCAATAACGAAAGAAGGTATTGGTATTGCGCACTGGATAAATCCCGAACTGCCTGGTAATAGTTCTTTTGTACTGCCAGTACGTCCAGAACTGTTCTATCGCCAAGATCGAATCCTACTTTTGTAGAGTTGAGAGAGCTGGTTGATGTTTTTACGGCCTGGTTATAAGCGATAACCTGAGAACGAGCAAGATTTACAAACAAGGATCCCTGTTTTAATTCAAGTTCGACATTGCGTTTTTTATCGATTAAGAACTGCTTTTTAGATTCGACTGTATATGCCGATTGCCTGATGGCCGAGTTGGTTGCGCCACCAGTAAACAGGGGTAATTTTAGTTCTACACCAGCAGTGTAAAATGCTGTTTCACTGTTCGTATCACTAAAAGCACTACCGTTCGACGTTACTTCACCCACTGCAGCAAATGCATTTATTGTCGGTAAGCGATGACTTTTTGCCTGGCCTAAACGTACTTTGGACATCGCATGGTCAAGACGAGCAAGGATAAGTGAGCGATTGGCTTGCATACCCGCCTCGAGTAACTTTTCGTACTCAGGCAGTTTTAGCTGGGGTAAATCTAGCGGAAGCAGGCCGCGGATACGTTGAAGCCGTGTATTTTTTTGTCCCGTAAGGGTTTTTAATTTGTGTTGGCTAACATACAAGTTGTTTTTTGTGGCAATCACTTTTACACGAATAAGGTCGCGTGCGGCCCGTGCCTCATGGGTATCCGTGATCGTCACTGAGCCTAACTCAAATGCTAATTTTACTTTTTGCAGTTGCTCTTTTATCGCTTTCTCTTCTGCAAGCGCTACACGGAGATCTTCTTCTGCAATAAGTGTGGTGATATAAATCTCTCCAACGCGAGCGATCAGCCCTTGGCTGGCAATATCGTATCGTACCTTTGCTTGGCCGATTTTTATTTTTGCCTCGGGGATTTTATAAATTGAATTAATATCAAGCAAGGGCTGTAACAGTGATATTGAATAGCCGTGGGAATTATAGTGCTTTTGTCCAACACCTATATTTGCTAATAGATAGGCGGGGTCGCTTGGCGATAAACCGCTGGGTTCGTTGACGGTATCGCTGTCATTTATTTTAGAATCAGCTGAAAATTGTATTTTAGGTAAAAATAAAGCCCTCGTTTGGGCTGCAACTTCTAGCTTAGAATCGAGCGTTGCTTTGGCCGATGCAAGAGAAGCATCATGCACCAAGGCCATATTATAAACATCCATGATGTTCAGTTCTTTATTATGGTCGATGTATTCTGCTGCCAAAAGCGATGAAGGAATAGAGATAAGTAACGTCGATATGAGCGCAATACGACGTTTTTTTAAATTAAGACATGGCATGTTTCTAACTTCCATTACGCTGCTTTGAGTCAGCGCTTAAAATATGTTGATGTTAAAATAATGTTTTAAAAAAGGCTAAGAAGAGCATTGCATAATGAATGCTCCTATAGCCTTTGCTATTTATAGTTATCTAGCTATCGCTGGCATTTTCGGCAGGTGCGTTATTTTGTTCTCTGCGTACAAACCAGCCTTGCCATAAGGAATAAACCACAGGCACAACGACAAGAGTCAGCAATGTAGAACTCACCATGCCGCCAATAACGGCGACAGCGAGTGGGCCGTTGGTGTCTGATCCCGCGCCTGCTCCCAACGCAGCGGGGAGGAGCGTGAGAATAACCGATAACGATGTCATTAATATCGGGCGGAGACGAATCGGGCAGGCAGCCAAAAGGGCCTCATCAACACCCATCCCTTTCTTTTCTCTATATTGGTTGGTCATATCAATAAGCAGAATGGAGTTTTTTGAAACCAAGCCAATTAATAATATCAAACCGATTATCGAGTACATATTTAAGGTATGCCCAGTCAGCCAAAGCGCCACAATTCCGCCAATAATCGCAAGAGGCTGTGCAGACATAACAATTAATGGTTGAGAGAAAGAATTGAATTGACTCGCAAGTACCATATAAACCAGCACTAAAGAGAGAAAAAGAACTAAGCCCAGGCTTTTTCCAGATTTTTTCATTTCTTTAGCCTGACCAAATGGTTCAAAGCTATAGCCGAGAGGGATTAGCCCTTGCGTTTCTTCTTCGAGAATAGACATGGCATCACCTACTGGGATAGTGGGTGTGGCATAAAACTGAGCGGCGTACTGCATGTTACTTTTCCCTATAACAGCAGGGCCAATTTTTTCCTCGAAAGTAGCAACAGTATCTAGGCGTACCATATCCCCTTTGCTTGTGCGTAAAAAGATATTGTTTAAATCAGTAATATCATTTATTTCATCAGAGCCAGCTTTAAGGCGAATATCGTAGCGCTCGCCATCGCCGGGTTCATCGTTGTATTTCGCAACGTTAAAACCACCGGCTAGAACACTCACCGCCATTGCCACATCGCTTGCAGAAATCCCCATGCTGGCTATCTTGTTACGATCGAGTATGGGGATTAACTGAGGAAGGTCTAGCTGGAGATCTGTGTCGACATTACCCATACCTTCGATTGCATTCATCTTGTTAAGAATAACCTTGGTAAGCTCGGCGACCTTCTCCAGCTCGGGGCCTCTAAGGATTAACTGCAGAGGTTCTCCGCGGTTTCCTCCAAGTACAGACACGCGGCTTACGAATGCCTTCACACCAGGAATCGCAGCAAGCTCTCTCGTTAATATAGGAAATAATTCAGACTGTGTGGTGGTGCGCTCACTGGCAGCTTTAAGGCGCACATAAATAGAGCCAGAGTTCACCCCTTTGCCTGCAGACCCAATGGCAGAGAAGTAGCTGGCGATTGAATCATCGTGCTGTCCCAAAACACTTTCAATCGCTTTGAGTCGATTTACGGTGTAATCGATACTTGAACCAAGTGGTGCGCGAAACGTTATGGTTAGCTGGCCTTCATCAGCAGGAGGCATAAACTCTTTACCAAGCTGTTTGACAAAGTATCCGCTTGAAAGCACCACGGCTCCTGCAACGAGGAGAACCAGCCAACGGCCTTTAAGGCTAGCTACAAGAAGGGTTGAGTAAGTCTTTTCCATTGCGACAAAGCCTGATTCCAATACAGTATATATACGGCCATGCTTTGTTGCGGATTCAGCCTTAAGGTAACGAGAGCAAAGCATGGGGGTGATAGTTAGGGCAACAAAAAGAGATACCAATACGCCAAGCGTAACAACAATAGCAAATGCTACGAAAAACCGTCCTACAATACCCTCCATGAAAATGACAGGTGCAAATATGGCCACCAAGCTAAAAGTTGCCGCCAATACTGCAAAGCCGACTTCCTTGGTGCCTTCTATAGCCGCTGTAACGGGGTCGGCACCATCTTCTTCTTGATGGCGGTGAATATTTTCCAATACAACAATTGCATCATCAACCACGATACCAATCAGCAATAAGAGAGCCAATAAAGTCATCATGTTAAAAGTGAAGTCAAAGCTATACATTACAACGACTGCACCAAGCAGAGAAACGGGTATAGCCAGCGAGATGATAAATGTTGCACGAAAGCTTTTTAAAAATACAAATACCACCAGGGCAGCCAGGAATGTACCTAAGGCCAAGTGTTCATAAAGGGTGTGGACGATTTCTTCAATGATGGTGGCGCTGTTTGACGCTATACGAATATTCAGGCCTGGCGGGAGGGAGGGTAAAATTTCTTCTTCAAGGCGTAGTTTTATATTATCGACAATTGCGACGGTATTTCCACCGGCTATTTTAATAATCCCTAGGCCAACAGCGGGTTTTCCATTGTAGGTGGCAAAAGTACGGTAATCGGCAAGGTGATCTTTAACGGTAGCAATATCTTCTAGTCGTATCGGCTGGTTTCCCTTGTAACTTACGATCAGTTTTTTAAGCTCATCAATTTGATGGTATTCCAAATCAAGCTTGATGAGGTATTCCTTACCAACTGTGGATAAAAACCCACCAGGCATTTGAATGTGCTGGGTTTTAAATGCCCGCATAATGTCTTGAATGGTTAAAGACAAGTTTGCGAGACGTTTAAGATCTAACTCGACACGAATCGTTCTTTCACGCTCTCCACCAATGGCAATTTCTCCCACACCATTAATATTTTCTAAGCGTTTTTTAAGGGTGGTTTTCGCATATTGATTGAGCTGCTGAATAGTCCGGTCACCTTCCAGGGCTAACCACATGATTGGCGCAGCACCAATGTCTGCTTTAGCAATTATTGGGGGTTTAGCCTCAAGAGGGAGCTTGTTGATTGCTTGGTTGATTTTACTTTGCATTTCGCTATAGGCGACATCAACGTCTTTCTCCATGTCGAAACGAACAACTATAGTGGAAACGCTGGGTGATGAGCTCGATCTGAGCATATCAATGCCTGGCACGGTATTGATCGCCGATTCCAGTATTGTTGTGATACTGGAATCAATGATTTCCGGGCTGGCCCCAATCATAACGGTATTAACAGTAATCATTGGGAAGTCGATAGTTGGGAACCGGTCTACCCCGATTCTACTGGAGGAAATAATTCCAAACAGCATTATCGCGCCTGCCAACATGTACGTTAGCACATGGCGCTTAATTGAAAGTTCAGCGAGTATCATCTTAACGGGCCTCCTGAATTGAAACAGGCGTATTGTCGGTTAGAAAGCCGGCACCATCTTTTGCAATCACATCATTGACGGACAGTCCACTGATGACTTCCACACGGCCAGATTTTTTCATGCCGGTGACAATAATCTGCTGCAGAGCGATATTGTTTTTAATTAGATAAACGATTTTCCCTGCTGGGCGCAGTACGACAGACTGCTGGGGGATGGTGAGTGCGTTAGGCTTTTTCTCCAGAACAACTTCACCCAATACGGATGCGCCGGGCGACCAGCCTCCTGGATTGTTAACATCAACCACAATACGGATTGAACGATTGCTGGTGTCAATCATGGATACAATGTCGGTGATTTCACCTTCAGCGATAACGTCTGGAGTCGTCGGTGTCGAGAGTTTAACGCTTAAGCCTTTCTTGAAGTAGCGGCTGGTGGTTTCAGGAAACAACAGCACCACTTGAAACTTATCGGAGGTGCTGATTTTGAAAACAGGCTTTCCTGGAGTGACAAAGTCACCGAGGGATACAAAACGTTTTTCAATATTGCCCGAAACAGGAGATCGGATGCTGGTTTTATCAAGGCGATCATAGGCTTTATCTAAGCCTGCTTTTGCTTGAGCAAATTGCTCGCGGGTTGCTTTAAGCCCTGATTCGTAGTCTTCGTAGCGCGCATCGGAAATAAAACCTTTTTTCAACAGTTTCCTGTTACGAATAAGAGTTCTCTCTTGGTTTTCTAAGAGTGCGGCGAGTCTTTTTACAGCAGCTTCAGCTTCTTTTACGGTGAGTTTTGCAATTTCGGAATCAATCACAGCAATGACTTCACCTTTTGCCACGTATTGCCCGATATTTTTGTATATGTTGGAAACGGTTCCAGATGTTTCTGCCGCGATGGTTGGAGAGCTAATGCTATTTATAACGCCAACGGAGCTGACTATATTTGATAGTGTTTCCTGGGCCACTCTTGCCGTTGTGATGATGCTGGCTACAGGCTTTTTATCTTTCGGGGCTTCTTCCTCTTTTTTGCTGCAAGCAGCGGTAGTGATGAGGGCCACTCCAATTAACGTGGAGGTGGTAATTTTTTTAATTTTATTGTGCTTAAACATTCACGATTTTCCTATTTAAAGAGTTTCGTTAGTCTTTATTATTAAGAATTCCATTAAGGAGTATTTCAGAGAAGGCAGAGCTGTAGTTTTGGGGTACTTCAGCGCCGCTTAGCTCTGGAAACTGGTCGAGAAATTTGTGAACTTGAAAATAAAAAACGTTTCCTGCCACCATTGTCATGGCTATCACAGCGGCGGGAATAGTGTTTTTAATCTTGTTTTCCGATTGGGCTGTTTCAATAAGCCCTACAACACGGGTGAAGTGTTCACCCAGCACATCGCGCGCCATGCTGACATTTTGTTGGCCGTTATCCTCTTGCATTTCTCGTAAGATAAGGCGGGTAACATTCTTATTGTTAAAAAGGTTCATCAAGTGCTGTAGAGAATATTGCTTGATTTGGTCTTCAGTGGGACTATTCGGATTACGAATTTCATCGAGAACGCCAGACATCTCTTTGCTCGCCTGACGAAGAACAGTAAGATAAAGCGCCTCTTTATTCTCAAAGTGGTGAAAGATATTGGCTTTGCTGACGCCACTTTGTTTTGCGATGGCATTAAGAGATGTGCCGGAGTAGCCGTGTTCTGCAAAAAGAACCTCCGCTATTTTTACTATCCTCAAGGCGCCTTCGGTGAGCTCCTCTTCCATCTTTAATGTCACGTCATTACCTCTTATTATTACTTACCTTCCGGTTGGTCGGTTACCGACCGAAAGGTAAGTCTAAGGTGAATGAGTGCGACTATCAAGTGCTAGTGGTGATCTGACTGGAAATTAAAGCGGTTTTTACGGGGCTGGAGGCGTTAGGCTTTAATAAATGGGTTGTGCTGTTTTTCTTGCCCAATAGTGGTGTTTGGGCCATGCCCGCTGACAATTACAGTATTGTCACTCAGAGGAAAGAGCTTTGTTTTGATGGAGTTAAGAAGGGTTTTGGTGTCGCCACCGGGAAGGTCGGTGCGGCCAATTGAGCCCTTAAACAGCACGTCACCAACAAATGCTATGTTGTTTTTACGGGCATAGAAAACGAGGTGGCCAGGGGTATGTCCAGGGCAAAATAACACCTCAAAAAGTAAATTCCCGACTGATACGGTGTCGCCTTCTTTAAGCCACTGGTCGGGAGTGAATTTTTTACCTGGGATTCCGGACATCTGGCTCTGCATATCCATCATGTCAATCAGCATGACTTCGCCTTTATGGGGGCCAATAATGGGTACATTGAAAAGAGATGAGGCATCTGCTGCTGCGCCAGCATGGTCAATATGAGCGTGAGTGAGCAGGACTTTTTCGATAGTCACTCCTTTATCTTCCACTGCTTTTTGCAGTTTGTCCAAGTCACCGCCGGGATCAATCAAAGCGCCTTTTTTGGTTTCAGGGCACCATACGAGAGAGCAGTTTTGTTGGAATGTGGTAACGGGAATAACGGCGACTTTCATAGGTTTTCCGTGATGTTGTAAAAAGCCCCGCAAATGCGGGGCTTTTTAATATTTTATAGCTTAATGTTAAGTAACTACTCAGCGAATTCTGTAACGCTTCAAATTTGAGCGTGAGCTGAGTAGTTACAATGTTAATTAGCTTCTTTGCACGACAGGAATCGCGTTTTCTGCTTGCTTAACGAATTCATCAATTTTGTCAAAGTTGATGTAGCGATAAATGTCACCAGCCATAGTATTCAGGTTTTCGGCGTACTCCAGGTACTCTGCGGGAGTGGGTAACTTGCCCATTACGGCAGAAACAGCAGCCAGCTCAGCGGAAGCGAGATACACATCGGCTCCTTTGCCTAAACGGTTAGGGAAGTTTCGTGTAGACGTCGAAACTGCTGTAGACCCAGGGGCAATTTGCGCTTGGTTCCCCATGCAAAGTGAGCAGCCTGGCATTTCTGTACGTGCTCCGGCACGGCCAAAAATGTTGTAGTAGCCTTCTTCCATTAGGATGTGCTCATCCATTTTTGTAGGAGGCGCTAACCACAAGCGCGTAGAAAGCGGGGCGCTGAGCGTTTCAAGTAACTTGCCTGCAGCACGAAAGTGACCAATATTTGTCATGCAGGAGCCAATGAATACTTCATCAATTTTTTCGCCCTGAACCTCTGAAAGCTTACGTGCGTCATCAGGGTCATTCGGGCAACAAAGGATGGGCTCTTTGATGTCGTTTAGGTCAATTTCGATGACGGAGTGGTACTCGGCATCGGCATCGGCGCGCATCAGACTTGGGTTGTCGAGCCATTTTTGCATTTCATTGATGCGGCGTTCCAGTGTGCGAGCATCTCCGTATCCGTTGGCGATCATCCACTTCAGCAAGGTGGTGTTTGAGTTAAGGTACTCAGAAACAGCGTCTTCTGAAAGAGTGATAGTACAGCCAGCTGCTGAGCGCTCTGCAGAGGCATCTGAAAGTTCAAACGCCTGTTCAACGGTTAAGGTGTCTAGACCTTCGATTTCAAGTACACGACCGGAGAACTCATTCTTTTTGCCTTCTTTTGCGACCGTGAGTGAGCCATCCTGGATTGCATAATAAGGAATCGCATGCACAAGGTCGCGTAGCGTAATGCCGGGCTGCATCTCACCTTTGAAGCGCACTAGAATTGATTCAGGCATATCAAGTGGCATAACACCTGTTGCAGCAGCGAAAGCGACTAGGCCTGATCCGGCAGGAAAGGATATTCCCATTGGAAAACGGGTGTGTGAATCGCCGCCGGTTCCTACTGTATCAGGAAGCAGCATACGGTTTAGCCAAGAGTGAATAATGCCGTCGCCAGGGCGAAGCGATACGCCGCCACGGTTCATGATGAAGTCTGGCAGGGTGTGCTGGGTCTCTATATCCACTGGTTTGGGATAAGCCGCCGTGTGGCAGAAAGACTGCATTACCAAGTCGGCAGAAAATCCTAGGCAGGCGAGATCTTTAAGTTCGTCGCGAGTCATTGGGCCTGTTGTATCTTGGGAGCCGACGGTGGTCATTTTAGGTTCGCAGTACTGGCCTGCGCGGACGCCTTCAACGCCACATGCTTTACCCACCATCTTCTGGGCTAGGGTAAAGCCTTTGTTTGACTCTGCTGGCGGGGTTGGCAGGCGGAAAATATCTGTTGCCGGTAGGTTTAATGCTTCGCGTGCGCGCTGGGTAAGGCCGCGACCGATGATAAGATTAATGCGGCCGCCAGCCTGCACTTCGTCAAGCAGCACGTCAGACTTGAGTTTGAATTTGGCGATTTCTTCACCCGTGCTATTGTTTTTTACCACGCCTTCATAGGGGAAGATGTCAATGACATCGCCCATATTCATTTGGGTTACATCGCATTCAAAGGGCAGTGCGCCGGCATCTTCCATTGTGTTGAAAAAGATAGGAGCGACTTTTCCACCGATACAGATACCGCCACCACGCTTATTTGGTACAAAAGGGATGTCATCACCCATGTGCCATAGTACAGAGTTGGTGGCTGATTTTCGTGAAGAGCCGGTGCCGACTACATCGCCAACGTAAGCGAGAGGGTGGCCTTTTTCTTTTAATTCTTTAACTTGCTCAAGCGCATTATGGATGCCGTCGCGCTCGTTTTTCAGCATGGCGTTGCCATGAAGAGGGATATCAGGGCGTGACCATGCATCTTGTGCGGGAGAGAGGTCGTCAGTGTTGGTTTCCCCTGTTACTTTAAAGACAGTAACGGTGATCTTTTCAGCTACTTTGTTACGGTTAGTGAACCACTCGGCATTCGCCCAAGAGTCGACAACTTGTTTGGCGTGTGGGTTGGTAGCTGCCTTTTCCTGAACATCGTGGAACGCATCAAATATAAGCAGTGTATGAGAGAGGGCTTTGGCTGCAACGGGAGCCAATTCTTTGTCATCCAGCAAAGAAATCAGCTGGTCAATATTGTAACCACCGAGCATAGTGCCAAGCAGCTCGGTCGCTTTCGTTTTATCGATTATTGGGGAGCTTGCTTCACCATTGGTGATAGCGGTTAAAAACGCCGCCTTAACATAGGCGGCTTCGTCAACACCCGGTGGCACTCTGTTTATAAGGAGGTTCAGCAGAAACTCTTCTTCGCCAGATGGCGGAGATTTAAGCAGTTCGATTAACGCTGATGTTTGCTCCGCATTCAGTGGTTTTGCTGGAATGCCTTCTTCTGCTCGTTCTTCAACTTGTTTACGATAAGCTTCTAACAATGTGTGATCCTCTGGGTGTTTAGTGTGGCTATCTATGGCCTGCCGGTTCTGTATGGCTTGCGACTATGTCGAGCAACAAGCTACTTTCTTTAGTAGGAACAGATAGATAGAGGGTGTTTTAACACGCCCACGTAGCATTTGCATGGCGGGGATTAAAAGAGAATTTGCGGGCAATATTCTACACCAGTTTGACGCGACCTTAAAGGCAGGGAAAAGGAAAGCTATGAAGCGTTAACGCATCGTTTTGGTGCGCCAAATACCAGCCCTGTTTATCCCAATCGCCGAGTACATAGCGCTTTTTGATTTGGGATGCGTCGTTAAAGGTGTGAACCATGGGGCGATGGGTGTGTCCGTGGATAAGCTGCGTTACTTCGTGCTCATTCATGGCTCTGCTCACCGCTGCCTGGTTCACATCGAGAATGCTCTCTGCTGTTTGGCTGGTTTTTTCTTTACTGGTTTTGCGGAGGTGTCGCGCAAAGTCAATACGTTCGGAAATAGGCTTGTCGAGTTGATCTTGTATCCACCCCGGTGATCGGGCAAGTTTCCTGAACGTCATGTAGTCTATATCGTCTGTGCAAAGGCTGTCGCCATGCATCAAGAGGGTGGGGGTATTGCCGAGATTGATGAGGCAAGGGTCATTTAAAAGTGTTCCACCGCATTGCCGCATAAACTCTTCGCCAAGCAAGAAGTCTCGATTGCCATGCATGAAGTACAGCTGTACGCCTGATGTGCTTAGTTTTTTAAGGCGGCTTAAAACTTCAGTGATGACATCATCTTTCGGCTCGTGAAAGATAACGTCGTCACCGATCCAGGTGTCAAAAAAGTCACCTAGAATGTAAAGTTTTTCAGCGCGTGCGGCATGAGAGTCCAGAAAGCCTAAGAAAGCCCGAGCAATGTCCGGGCGGCTTTGGTCAATATGCAGGTCAGAGATGAATAAAGTCAGCACCGCCTTATTGACTACGATTCGGTGTCGATTTGGCTGGCCTTTTCTATGGTAATGGCCTCAACGGGCACGTCTTCGTGGCCCCCTTGGGTGCTAGTTTTGCAACCTTTGATTTTATTAATGATATCCATGCCGTCAGTAATTTTGCCAAATACCGCATAACCCCAGCCCTGTGGGGTAGGTGCGCTGTGGTTTAGGAAATCATTATTACCAACATTGATGAAAAACTGATTGGATGCCGAGTGGGGTTCATTGGTTCTCGCCATGGCAACGGTGCCTACTTCATTTTTCAAACCGTTGTCGGCTTCATTTTTTATCGGAGCGTTTGATTTTTTTTGGCTCATATCGGGCTCAAAGCCGCCACCCTGAACCATAAAGCCGTCAATGACGCGATGAAAGATAGTGCCGTCATAGCCCCCGTCGTTGACGTATGAAAGAAAATTTTCACTGCTAAGGGGGGCTTTTTCTTCGTTAAGCTCAATAGTGATATCGCCGTGTGAAGTTTGTAGTTTAACTAGAGCGTTGCTCATGGGTTTTCCCTGTATATATTTGTAAGAGTTTTATAAGCTGCCCTGTTTAGCGGCTTTATTCGTTGTGAAAGCTGACCAGTCGTAAAGTTACACAGTATAATGAGCGAAGATGTTGTAAGGAAGGTGTTTTTTAAATGCATTATTTATCGTAACTACTCAGCTCACGCTCAAATTCGCGCATAACAGCGTTAAAAAGTGATCATTTATACTTATAAACTCACATTTTCCGCCTTGTTCTGCCCAAATTTGAACGCAATCTGAGCAGTTACAGAGTTCGCTGAGTAGTTACTATTTATCATGCAAATAAGTGTTTCGTATTTCACCTCATTTTTTACGCAGTGATTAGAAAAGTCATCGGAGAGCCAATTCGTGCTGAATATTTATAATACCTTGAGCAAAACCAAGGAAGAGTTCCACCCTATCAATGAGGGAAGAGTGGGGATGTATGTATGTGGCATCACTGTTTATGACTATTGTCACATCGGTCATGCGCGAGTAATGGTCGCCTTTGACGTCATTGTAAGGCATCTGCGTACTCGTGGTTACGACGTGAATTACGTGCGAAATATTACCGACATCGATGACAAGATTTTTAAACGCGCCAAGGAGAACGGGGAAGACTACAAAACGTTGACGGCGCGTTTTATCGAAGCTATGCACGAAGATGAGCGAGCTTTGAATGTACTGCAGCCCGATTCAGAGCCGCGTGCGAGTGATCATATTGCAGAAATATTAAGCATGATATCCATTCTGGTCGAGAAAGGAGCTGCATATAAGGCAAAGAACGGCGATGTATATTTTGCCGTGGAGAAATTTGAATCCTACGGACATCTTACCAATAAAAAAGTGAACGAGCTGTTGGCTGGCGCTCGTGTCAAGGTTGACGTCGACAAACGCAGTCCTGTTGATTTTGCTTTATGGAAGGCGGCTAAGCCAGGAGAGGCGAGCTGGCCATCACCTTGGGGTGATGGGCGTCCGGGTTGGCATATCGAG
>JAESUE010000062.1 GCA_016763235.1 Pseudomonadales bacterium | reverse complement strand
CTAGTTGAAAATATGGTTTCGTTTTGCTTAACTGATCTGGTTCTGTAGTTTAAGTCTTATCATTGATTGCATGTTTGATCTCTTATTTGAATACCTTCCTTTGTCATAATGCTTTGTAAACATTTCCTGAACAATTAATTCTTCTATTTCTTCTTATGAGGACCTATTTGTTTATTTTGGATCAAGAGCGATTGATTTATTGTACGCATCAAGTACTGTTTCATACGGTCTTTTCGTTTCCAGCATAGAATTTGCCAGCATACCCCACACAACAGATGCATTAGGCCGGTATTCTATTGATTTCTTAAAATGCGTTATTGCTTTTTCATATTTTTTCATTTTGTGATAGCAAGTTGCTAAACCCGCTAGAGATTTTGCTTTTTTTCTTCCGGATGAAATAGCAGAGGCTTTTAGAAAATACGGTATCGCTCTATCGCACTGATTTGATTTTTTAAGCAACAGAGCTAAATTAATAGTCGCTCCCTGTGAATTATTATTATGCCTCACAAGAAATGCATACTGATCAATAGCATCATAAATATGGTGGGATTTTGATAATGAATATGCATACATGAACTGCGTATTATTCTGAATACGCTCCTTGATGCTGAGGTTTTCAATGCTTTGAATAACATTTTTATATTCATGTCTTAAATAAAACTCTTGTGCAAGACGAAAAGATAAAATCTTTTTCTCCTTTTTTGACAAAGACTGAATGCCATCAATACTATCAATACCCGTAAAAATATCTTTTTTATTGATCAAACGATCAACCATGTCGACAAGCTTTTTATTAGTATCTATATTCGCAACTGAGACCGCAAAATCATCTTCTGGCAAATCATCGTGATTCGGAAAAATATGAATAATTGATGTTTTCCCAGCATCCATTAAATATGTACTTTCAATGACAAATACCACGCCAGCAAACGAGCATGCAAGAACCAGAAAAACAATGGATGTATATGCTATTTTTCGCATATCACTTCACGTTTTTCATTAATAACAGGAAGCAAACCTGAGTTTTGAACGTTCTGTATTTCCAGGCCAGGCCTTCCATTAACCTCAAGTATTAAAGGGCCACGATCGGTGTCAATACAAACATCCACTCCCATATAACCAAGTGGAATTGCGTTGTAGCACTTCGTAGACATTTCTTTTATTTGATCCCAAAAAGGCACATATATACCATCGAATTTTAAATTACTGTCGGGATGGGTTGTGATTTCTCTTCCATTGACAGCGGCTCTTATTAATTCACCGGTTTTTATGTTAACGGAAACACCGATTGCACCTTGGTGAAGGTTTGATTTTCCATCAGACTTTATAGTTGGAGCCCTCAACATCGCACTGAGTACCTGACCATCACGTAGTATTATTCGTATATCACTTAACCCTCTGTCAGCGATACTTTGAAGAAACTCATGCTGTCTGATGATAGGCTCGATATAAACCACATCGGCTTGGCCGCTCTGCGAAAAACTACCCGATAATATTTCGCTAATATGTTGTCTTATTGCCGCATTAGTTAGCGCTTTCCCTGATGTCGTTATAAAACCATCGTGATTATGTTGCGCAATAACGATGATGCCGTTGCCGCGCGAACCGTTATTAGGCTTAATCACGAAATTTTGTTTGTTTAAAATAACACTCAAAAAGCTGTCAATTTCAGCATAACTCCTACACACACTCCATGTTTCAGGGCATGGGACACCCTCATTTTTAAGTATTTCCTTGGTCCTTAATTTATCGGCTGCAAGCAGCAATAAAGCCTTGTCATTCTCTTTATATATTAACTCTCTATTACGCTCATTAAGACCTAGTATGCGATATCCTTGCTTATCTAAGATGCTCCTAAAGCGAATAACCTCTGACACACGTATACCGGTCCAGCTTCCTATGTACATCAATATTGCCAAAACCAATAACAACAATTCCGGGAACAACGCAAACAAACCTTGCAGCAAAATGGACTGGAACGCCGTGTAGCACAAAAGGATGGTCACCAGTGTGCCCAGCGCATTTTTAAGCATATCGGACCAATTGTGTTCATTCGACATATCACTTAAACGATCTGCAGTGAAACTAATAATTACTGATGGGAATAATGCCAACATACTTGACTCCACTCCGATTGGAGTGCCCACAAAAGATATGCCAATCAATGAAGTGATAGATATGAGTGTAATGATGGCAGCTAAACGAGGGATTTTTAAAATATGAAACTTTCCCAAGATCATATGACCTGAAACAGCCAGTAAAAGAATCAATATAAAAGCAACTAAACCGAGCAATATGCCCGTGTAAACACATGCCGCAGCAACCAGCATAGGCATAAATATACCAAATGTTTTCAATCCAACAACATTACGAAGAAATGCTATAACCAACGTGCAAAATGGTAATAATAGAAAAATATATGATGATTTCAGTGATAGTCCTAGAGCTTGAAGAGTCCGTGCCGAATTCGGGATAATTGAGCTTGTCGTATCAGGACTTCTATACAGTGTAGGTGAAATTCGCTCCTTTGATGAATTGAAGTGGTAATCAAAATTTATGTTTGAAGTATGTCGAAATAGATTGTGATCACCTCTGTATAACTCCAGGTAATTTTCTGGCAAAACAGCAAAATGTCCATTGGTTGTATCAAAAGGAACCCAGTGACCTCTAATAAAAACCTCAACCCACTGGTGCGATGTTTTTTTCTTTTTCCCGTTTAATATCACCCCCCCTACCAGCCGTGATGGCAAATTATTAAGTCGTGCAAGACTAATAAATAAACGACTTTTCCCATTGCAACTAGCCGCCTCTAAACGCAATGCAGTTAACGAATCCGTCAGCCCTTTAAAGGGCATATTTTTTATATTTTTATAGGTATATAAATAAATGCTGTTTAATACCTGATATAGATTTCCTTCATCATTAGGTTTTATTTTTTGCCAAAGAACTTTAATTTCATCATGCTGAACTTGAACTGCTTCTGTAGACTGCAAGTAGGCACTCAAATCTTCATTGTATTTCTCGGGAATTTCAATGTTTGTCGATATATCAAATTGAACTTTTCGCAGTGTCAGTATGCTTTTATAGGAAATATTTGTTGCCTGTTCACCACCTGTCCATTTCACATATCGCCCATCTGAATGAGTAATGTCCTGAAACTCTAATGATTTCGCAACAATTGACTCATCTAGTATTTGTTGCCGGCTATTCTCTAAAGGTAGGTATGTTGCAACGTCAACATCACCATCAGCATCGAAAAAAATATTTAAATTAAATTGATATACTGATTCAGGAGCGAGAAGATCAGAAAGATTGGTTTCTTGATATATATGATAGGAAATTATGGGCAAAAAGAAAAACAATAGCCCAGCTCTAGGATTGATGATCCATTTTCGCAATTTATTATACATTACACTTAATTCCCTTTAATTCCCTTTAATTCACGAAATATAATACACATGCATTTATAATTCCGTGATTTTAAACACATAATCGTATAAATTTTGTAATGACTCGACAGGGCTTAAATCATAGTATTTTCTAAGGCTTGCGTATCAATTCGCTTTTATATTCTTTTGGGCAGGATATGAATCTCATGGCTTTT
>JAESUE010000061.1 GCA_016763235.1 Pseudomonadales bacterium | reverse complement strand
TTGATAAACACATTTCTAGCGGAAAGGTTGAGGCGCGCGCCGCTGCAAGTGGGGCAAGTCGAAGTGCTTAGGTATTTATTAAGTTCATCCCTAACTGCGTCAGACTCGGTTTCTTTGTGGCGACGTTCAAGATTGGGAATGATGCCTTCAAACGTATGTGTCCGGATGATGTGATGCCCATGTGCGCCTTCGTATTCAAAGTCTATTTTGGTTCGGCCGCTACCATGAAGTAGGGTGGCTTTTATTTTTTCCGGAAGGTGTTTGTAGGGGGTGTCTAGTTCAAAATCGTAATGCTTAGAAAGGCTACGAAGTAGCGCGTAATAATAATTGTTGCGGCGATCCCAGCCGCGGATGGCGCCTTCTGCAAGACTGAGCTCTTCTGAGGTGACTAGTTTTACTGGATCAAAAAATTGACTAACCCCTAGTCCATCGCAATCAGCGCAAGCGCCGGCAGGGTTGTTAAAGGAAAATAGTCGTGGCTCTAATTCTGGTAAAGAGTAGCCGCAAATCGGGCAGGCATAACGCGAGGAAAATATCTTGTCGTTAAAGGCGTCATCCATTGCGGCAATAATTACGCTGCCATCAGCTAGATTGAGGGCTGTCTCCAACGACTCAGCAAGGCGGGTTTGTATATCCTTGCGAACTTTGAGGCGATCAATGACGGCCTCAATGGTGTGTTTTTTGTTCTTTTCGAGTGTTGGCGGATGCTCAAGGTCGGTAATGATACCGTCTATGCGGGCGCGAATGTAACCTTCGCTACGCAGTTCATCGAAGACATGGAGATGCTCTCCTTTCCTTTCCTGTATGATTGGAGCAAGCAGCATAATGCCTTGGCCTTCTGGCAGGGTCAGGATTTGATCAACCATCTGGCTGATGGTTTGTGCTTCAAGGATCTCCTTGTGCTCTGGGCAGGCGGGTGTGCCTGCGCGGGCATAGAGTAGGCGCAGGTAGTCATATATTTCTGTGATTGTGCCAACGGTGGACCGGGGGTTGTGAGAGGTGGACTTTTGTTCAATGGAAATGGCAGGTGACAAGCCTTCAATATGGTCAACGTCGGGCTTTTCCATAAGCGATAGGAATTGTCTGGCGTACGTGGAAAGAGACTCCACGTAGCGACGCTGACCTTCCGCATAGAGGGTGTCGAAGGCTAGTGATGATTTTCCTGAGCCGGATAAGCCGGTAATGACCACTAGTTTTTCTCTGGGAATGTCTAGGCTAATGTTTTTGAGGTTGTGAGTGCGTGCGCCGCGAACCTGTATTTTATTCATTGTGATGTCGGGTACTCTGGATTCTGAGGTAGGGAGCTTGAAATTAAGCCGAATATTATACCTCATGCGCACGCTTTGTGAGTTTTATCCTGGGATTGGCGTATGCCTATTCTAGCGGGTTTGATAAAATGCTCGGCTTCGTTAACAGAGGTATCGTAAATAGTGAGTTTTAGCCCACAAGAAAAACAGGCTACTGGAGCCTTGGCAGGCATTTATTCCCTTCGTATGCTGGGCTTATTTATGCTGTTGCCGGTTTTTAGTCTTTATGCTGGTGATGAGTATAAACAGGTCACGCCTTTCCTGATTGGTTTGGCTGTTGGGGTTTACGGACTCACGCAAGCACTTTTCCAAATACCCTATGGTTTGTTGTCTGATCGGGTGGGGCGAAAGCCGCTTATTTATTTTGGTTTGGCTTTATTTGCAATGGGGGGCGTAGTGGCTGCTTTGAGCGAATCCATCTATGGCGTAATTGCAGGCAGGGCTTTGCAAGGTAGCGGTGCTATTGCGGCGGTGACAACCGCTTTGTTGTCTGACCTTACTCAGGAGGAAAATCGAACTAAGGCCATGGCAGTTATTGGAATGAGCATTGGCTTGTCATTCATGCTGGCAATGATGGTGGCTCCTAGCTTGGTGGGTTGGGTGGGTTTAGGTGGGCTATTCTGGATCACGGCAATTTTAGCAGTAGGGGGGATGTGGGTAAGTTACTCTTTCGTGCCTACGCCGCAAAGCTTTAATAGAAACAAGGAAGCCCTGCCTGTTTTGGGGCAGCTTAGGGGGGTGTTTTTTAGCAAAGCCCTGATTCCCCTGAACCTCAGTATTTTTCTGCTTCATTTTATTTTAACTGCATGTTTTGTGGTGCTTCCTCTTATTCTTAATCAATACTCAGGTTTGGAGAGTAGCGAGCATGGGCACATTTACTTATTAACGATAGGGCTTTCTTTTTTGGCAATGTTACCCTTAATGATCTTCGCGGAAAAGATGGCAAGGATCAAAGAGGTGTTCCTATTAGCGGTGGTAATTATGTTCATCGGATTGTTATTGTTGGCTCTGTATCATCGGGATTTGGATAGTATTGTATTGGCGCTATTTTTATTTTTCTTTTCCTTTAATCTTTTGGAAGCGTTGCTACCTTCTTTGGTGAGTAGGGTTGCTCCAGCTGGGCAGAAGGGCAGCGCTATGGGCGTGTATTCCAGTGGGCAGTTTCTGGGTGCTTTTTTAGGTGGTATTCTGGGAGGCGGGTTATCCGGTAGCCTGGGTTATTCCTCGGTGTTTATAGCGCTGCTTTTATTGGTGCTAGTTTGGTTTTATGTTATCTGGACGATGGATGCTCCAATATTGCTCCAGGGCAAAGTATTAAGGCTTTGGCCAGAGGGTGGTGCTCCAAAACCGCAGCGTGGATCGGCCCTGCTTGAGGATTTACTTGGCATTGACGGTGTTGAAGAAGCAGTGGTTTTGGAGGATGAGGGTGTTGCTTATCTCAAGGTGGATAAGCGTACTTTGGATGTGGCGCAATTAGAAAAATTATCTCTGGTTAATCCGCAGCAAAATAAGTAAAGTGACAAGTCAAAACATGTACAAGGGAGATTTAAGCTGTGGCTCGAGGTATTAATAAAGTTATCCTAATTGGGAATTTAGGACGTGAACCAGAAACCAGGTACCTGCCCTCTGGTGGAGCTGTAACTAATGTGGCTATTGCTACGAGCGAGTCGTGGACTGACAAACAAAGTGGCCAAAAACAAGAACGTACAGAGTGGCACAAGGTGGTATTTTTCAATCGGCTTGCTGAAATAACAGGCGAGTATTTGAAAAAGGGCTCTAAAGTTTATATTGAAGGGTCTTTGCGAACACGTAAATGGCAGGATCAGAAAACTGGGCAAGACCGCTACAGCACCGAAATTGTGGCGAGTGAAATGCAAATGCTGGATGGTCGTGGCGGCCCAGCAGCAGGGGCAGACGATTATAGTGGGTATGACCAGATAGCACCTCAAGAAGACAACTCTCATAGTCGAGCTCCGGCCTCAGCACCAAAACAAGGTAGTGCTAACCCGCCTAGCCAAGGTGAACCGGCGAAGGCTTCCGGTAGTGGCTTTGACGATAGCTTGACGATGATATCCCTTTTTAGAGGTCACCTGGTGGCTAAGGCAAGGGGAAGTATTGACTGTGGTTGAGGCAAGTTGAAGAGATGATTGGCAAGCGTTATTTGTTGTTAGGGGGCGTTGCTTATTTCGTGTTCCTTATTGCGACCCTGCCTGCGGGTGTGGCGTGGAAGTACTTTGTTGGCCTTGCCGAACAACCCGGGCTCGAACAAAGTGTTTCTCAGTTACGGGGTTCCGCTTGGAATGGAGAGGCGCGTGTTTATATTGAGGGTATAAGTTATCCCGTTTCATGGCGCGTGTCTCCTCGCTCTATTTGGCGTTTGCGCTTGGAGCTGGATTTATCCTCCTATCAGGACCTACTCGATGGCGATGCAACGGCGTTTATCTCCCCTTTCGGGCTGGGCGTGCTCGATGTTAGGGCGAAATTTTCTCCTGGCTTGATAAATCATTTTTTGAAACCTTTGCCTGCCAGTATGAGTAATCCCGTGTATGTGAATGTGCAGAGAGTTGATTGGAACTGGGGGGCATTTATTGCGGCGAATGGTCGAGTTGCCTGGGAAGGTGGGCTAATTACCTATAGGGTAGGGCGTGATGATCAAGAGTTTTCAGCGCCAGAAATTTCCGCTTCGCTTTCCTCTCACGATGGGCATTTAGTGTTGGCCTTTTTAGATGGAGTAGAACTGGATGCTGAAGAGTTGGTCAGCGCACGTTTGAGTGGTAAGGGTCTAGGGGTTATTCAGGTTCGACGGCGACTGCTTGATTTGATTGGTCAGCGCTGGGCCGCAAATAGCCAGGCCGAAGATATTATTTTTGAAGTCTCTCAGAAATTATGGAATTAGGTGCGTTTTCACAAACAGAGGGTTTTACGAAACTCCTCACCGAGCAATGTGGTGTTTTTTAAAGTGATTGGTAACCCCATTAGTAATAGCCTAAAGCATCTGTCAGTGATTCTCGCAGTGGGTTTTGTGCTTTCTATATGTTATATGCTGGCTGATCTCACGTGGTTGGCGTTTGATAACGGCAGCGGTGTTAATGTTACGGTGCACGATAAGGCTTCGTTTCCCACTAAAGCAGTTGCCACTGCTGATGTTTATGGCAAAGAAATTTCCGAATGGGATTTGTTTGGTGTGGTCAACGCAGCGAAAAATGAGCCTGTGAAAAAGGTGGGAGTGAGTGCGCCTGATACCCGATTGCAATTGCTTCTTAAAGGGGTTTATGTCGCTCCGAATGCGGTGGAATCTAGTGCCATTATTGCGTCTAACCGAGCGGCCAAACGCTTTCGAGTTGGTGACAAAATTCCTGGAGGTGTTGCTCTTCACGAAGTCCGAAATAAATTTGTTATTTTAAGACGCGGTGCGAAGTATGAGACGCTACGGTTTGCAGGGCCGAGCATGAAAGCACCGATTACAGCTACACCTCGAAGAGTTAAAAAAACACCTAGGAAAAGTGGTCGACATGAAAGGCGAGGTATCATTGGTGATATTCGTAAAGGAAGAATCACTTCAGTAAAGGATATCCTAAACGATTATGGCGCCAACCCGGCCGAACAGTTTGCTGCAGTTTTAGTGGAAGCAGGGATGGAGCCCACCACCGATGGCGGGGAGCCAGGTCTTAAGGTTGGTGTTAACGCGCCTAAAGATATTCTTAGGGGGATAGGCTTAAGACCGGGAGATATTGTTCGTTCTGTTAATGACTTTCCAGTGAACGAACTACAGGGAGATGATGCACTGTTGAGGGAAATACTAACCTCTGAGCGAGCAAAAATTGTAATTCAACGAGGTTCTCGTCGTTTTACGGTTAGCTATCCGCTGCCCCAGGGGTGAAATGAGCATAATGCGAAACATCCGATAAACTTACAGATAAATGTCGAAATAACATGAAGCGTTTTTTATTTTTAGTCAGTTTCCCTCTTCTTCTAATAATGAGTGGTCTGGTTTTAGCGGGCAGCTTAAATGTCCGCGATGCAGATGTGCGCGCATTGGTCACACAAATCTCTGATATTACCGGAAAGAGCTTTGTGATTGATCCACGCGTTAAAGGTAAAGTGACGGTCATTTCTAATGCGGATATGACAGCAGATGAAATCTACGAAGTATTTAAGTCAGTGTTGCATGTTCATGGGTATACCACGGTAGAGTCCGGTGAAGTGGTAAAGATAGTACCCACAAATGGCGCAAAACAGGACAACCTGAAGCTGGATGCGAAGGGAGCTGTGAGCGGTGAGCAAATGGTGACGAGAGTTATCGATGTTAAGCATACCTCTGCTACGGAGCTGGTGCCGATTCTTCGTCCTATGGTGCCTCAATATGGGCATGTTGCAGCTGTAGCCTCTGCCAACGCGCTCATTATTTCAGATCACGCCCAGAATATTCTCAGGATTGAAAAAATTATTCGGCGTATAGATAACGCGGAAAGCGAAGAGGTGGAAGTGATTCTGCTGAAAGAGGCTTGGGTTACTGATGTCGTTACTTTGCTGGAGCGCCTTTCTCCAGCAGCCTCATCGGCGAAGAATAAAAAGAGGTCTGTTAATAAAGCGAGTAGAGTGCGAATCGTTGCTGATGAGAGGACAAATAGTCTTATCTTAAAAGGCGAGGCGTCAGCAAGGGCCCGGATTAAAACGTTAATCGTGGAGCTGGATAGACCTTCTACAAAAAGTAGTACGATACAAGTTATCTATTTACAGAACGCTGATGCAGTGAAAATAGCCGAAATAATTACGGGTTTGCTGGATAGCCGAAGTCAGCCGACGCGTACTGTTAAGGCGGGTGCGCGCTCTCGTTCATCTGCTGGAGTGCGTTCGGCAACTGGTGCTCA
>JAESUE010000004.1 GCA_016763235.1 Pseudomonadales bacterium | reverse complement strand
CGGGTATACGAATTGTCTTCCGATAATTTTAAAAATATTTCTCGGGGTGGGATTTTTTTCGGAATAAGCGTTAACGACAACGCTTGCTCTTCACTTCCCTTCTCAGTAATAAATAGCGTAAGAGGAGACGACTGTGTAGTACCAATATAGATCACATTGTCACGTACCTCTGTTGTAGCCGGAGAGGACGTAGTAATTTTTGGCTCTATGTAAGGAGTAACGATCCGATTAAGGTGATTCACCGCCACCTGGACGATCTCATTCACTCCCGGTTGCATAGTTATGCGACTACGATCAAGTTTTTCTGGCACAGTATTCAATACGCTTGATGGCAAGCTACGTTTTTTTGTTTGATTTGATGTTGCGACCAATGGGCGCACCGGAAGATCAGCTTTTGCCTTCGCAGCCGGGACGACAGGTATTAGCGGCACGAGCGATTCTGCTGCAACTGCTGAGCAGAACAATATTGTTGAAAAAAATCCTACTAAACTTCGCATCCCGATTTCTCCTTTTTTCCTCTTGTTTCTGTAATTGCTTGAGTACTTTCTCTGTTCTTGGCTTACCCGAATAAGTATCCAAATCGATAATCATCGGGGCGTAGTTTCCAATTCGAATCACGTATTCATACGTTCTTTCCTGGCGAGTTTCATTCTCTCCAGATCCCTTGATAAAACTATATCCATAAACATAAACCTTATCTGTGGTCGATTCGTATTCCACAAAACGGGGTTCAAAACGCATTTTGATTCGATCATCTTTGATGCTTTGCGCTTGGATCTCTAATGCATCAATGATCTCATCGTAAATCGCTGGTGAGAGAAGAGGTTTAAACCGATCCTTAATGAAATCTACGTTTTGCGGAGTAACATTTCCGCTCAATTGCGCCAGAAGAAATCCCCATGATTCTTTGTATGACTCGCTGGCTTTGTTCTTTGTAATCCAAGCCTCCGACCCCAGCGTCACAGGTTGCAAAACAACAATCTGGTCCTTATTGAATACCATGAGAGCAAGCAACAATAAGGCAGCAGAAAGGCCGACATTAGCGACTCTATTCCACTTATTCTCTGTAAGAGAACCTTCCCAGGTTTTTAAAAATTCTGTCATTTTCACGGAAACAACCTCCTTATATACGGGTTAAGCATCGACTTACCTTTGGGTGGCAAAAAACCAGCGTGATACAACATATGCAATAGATATCCGTCAGGACTGTTATCTCTGAACTTTCTATATGCAGACGTAATAAAAAATCCTAAGACTGTGCAGATCAATGCTTTGCCAATAAAAATGCCAAAGGTTAATCCCAATAACATTGGCGCCAATTCGTCAGCGCTCCAGAGAAGTAAGTGAGGCGGATCATCTATCCGGCCTGGAATTTTGATGGGTTGCACAAATGGTCTCCATTGATTTAATCAATTGAGATCTATTTTGCAGGAGGAGAGAAGATTTGTTGTTATGTGACAAGCCCCTTAAAGGGGCTTTATGCTAAATCGCGAAAATTAAATGACAAATATTTAGACGCGTTTCTGGAAATTTCCGATCATTAGGCCCACCATGACACATGCGATCATCATAGCTGCTGGAATGATAGTGGGATCAAGTACGATAGGAGCAAGGAATAACGCTACAAGCGTTACCACAATCAGCCCTATCCCCTTTGTACTATACCGATGCAATGCAGGAGAAGCGTATGCAAAGTTCGTTCGTTTGATTCTCCAGGTTGAGATACCATCGTAAATCGCTGGTACCAAAAGAATTAGAAAGTAGGGTGCCCAGGTAGCCAACAATGCCATCCTAGACAGGATATGATAATACGCATTCGCCATTGCTTGAAGCCGGCTTTCTGCCCACGTAAACCATCCTTTCCCCATATTCTCCATTCCTTTACTACGCGATTTTTCTTCCTTGGTAGGGATAATGTGGTTCAATACTGCCTGATAAACTCCTGAATCGATTAGCGATGAGTTAAACCAGTCTCTAGCCCTATCGTGCACCCATCGATGCTCTGCAGGTCCCAATCTCATTTCAAGTAACTCAGACTCCTGCTCTATAACACTTGCCGTCCAATCTCCAGGAACTAGAACCGATACAACAATCGCCTCAATGGCAATTATCCAAATTGCCACCCACAATGGCTGTTTCATGGTTAAATCTCCTCATGGCTAATTTCATGTTATTAGGAAGGACCTTGCTATATAAAAGCTGTGAAAAGTCTTTCTGATCAATTTCAAAAGATTCAACTTCTAAGTCGTCTCGATTAGAGCGCCATAATGACAGTGGAACTTCATGGTCCAATGACCAACGTTCCCCCGCCTTCTTATCAACCACAACAAAACGACACGTATCTATCGCACTCGAAAAACACCCTGTTAAGAATGTTTTTAACCTCTCATGAGGGTAATAATGCTTTTCATCCTTTTTAAGCAAATCTGCATAAGCCTGTATACCATTTCTAAACACTGCATGTACCGCAGGTACATCGTCATAGCGCACAAAGTCCGTAAACATGTGGGAAAAACTCTTGATAAGGTCTTCCATACTTGTCCATTGAAAAACAAGGTGATCATATGCATCCAGCAATTCTGGATTGGCACCACATATGTCCTTTTTTTTAGGTGTTTTTATACAGAGTGTATTTGTCACTATTATCGACCATCGGTTATCTATTCTCATCACTTACCCTTGTAATATAGGCAAGCGCCCTTTAACTATCATTCCGCCAGAAATCTTGGCGATGTACTCCAAATTTGGAAGCATCCCTAACAGCTGAGGAGGAAACATCTCTCCCTCCTCCTCCATTAAGCGCTCCCCAGTATTTGCTGAAAACATCATGGGAGATTCACTATCTAAACTTAATCCCTGGGTTCTCATTACATGTTTCAGCCGTGTCTTCGGTAAATTGTCTGTAATAAATTCCTGTGATTCTTTGTCAATTACCCTTAAAGCATACAAATTATTGATGTTCCCTAAAACCTGTCGAGCTTTTTCTTTGCTTCCTAATCGCGTCTCAAAGTCAGCGATTGTTTGAGTCGCAATCCACATTTTCATTTTTGCTCCCCGGCCCTTGTTAAGAAGTTGAATGGTCGGCTCATTAATTATTTCACTCGCCTCATCCACGAAAATGTTGACCGGTCGATTGCCTACGCCAAAATTATAACGGTCACCTGCAACCGCCACGAGGTCAGATAACATGATTGACCCCACTGCGCTACCTACAGTACTGTCTGTTAACGTATCAAGTCCGGTGTACACAACCTGAGCATTATCAATGATTTTCTTATTATCCGTTATAATTCGCGTATCATTAATGTTCCCGTAGTCTGGACTGAGAAGTTCACCTAAATCGCCCGCTGTGAGCATATTCATAATCGGTAGTAGGTTTGCCACCATCTTGCTGAAGTGGGTTTTGTCATGCTTGGACATAGACAGTAACCCTTCCAATTCTGAGCTAGGGGCTTTGGGCTGAATAACTTCAACATAAAAACGCGCCATGGCCTTCGCTTGCTTCTCAATCGACCCCCTTCCAGCATCATTTAGGAAATTAGCAGCAAGCTCTCTTCCACCTTCAATATTTTTTTCTGCATAGGAAGTCACTGCTTGCACAACGATTTTCTCAGAACCGGACTCCAAAAACCGCTTCAAAAGGACAAGTGTTGGCCTCTGGTATGTCATAACCAACGCCTGACTGATATTGTTCAAAGCCTGCCAGCCGAATGATTTAAACGGATCGGCACCGGCTTCAGATGGTATCAGTGCAGCTAGTCGACTCGCTATCTCTGTAACACGAGAAAAGTTTCGTAAAGGGTCTATTCTTGCGCTTTCCTCTGGAAAAGCTGGATGAAAATATACAAACCTCTCTGGATGGCCAATTGCTTCACACGCTCGACGTGCGTTATCACACAACTCCTTATCGCCCTTAGGATCGATAATAATCACAGCTTCATTTCGTAAAATTGCTTGGCTTATTAATAAATCAAAAAGACGCGTTTTTCCTGAGCCCGTCGTACCTACAATTAAATTCTGCCCTTCAGAGTGCGACAACGCTTGATATAACATCGTCTCTTTGGTTCAACTCCATGGATCCAAGTTTGCCCCATCTGCTCACCGGTGGTTTTATCCGTTGAGTTATCCACTATTTCTGACCAATCTCTTTTCAGAATCTCAAATATTCGCTGTGCATGACGATTTTCCCAAATAAAGCCATGACCCAACCATAACAAGTCTTCTTGCTTTTTCTGCAGAAATCGAGATTTTCCATCCATGTTCTTTATCAACTGCTGAATCTGAATAAATTCCAAAGGCCTCCCTTTAAGATGCTTTTGCAGATTGGCCAGTTTGATAGCCTGCGGTAATCGAGACATAGCCATGACACCGCAAATTCCACCCATCCAGTAAAATGGTTCCGGGGGCATATTCGTTAACTGATTAACACCTAAAGCCACGGTTGCGGCCATCACCCAGCCACCAGCAGCAAAGCTTTCGTAATTGGGTCGCCAGGGGTTGTCATAAGCCATAGAATCATATTTCATGACTAAGCCTCCTGTACTAATTCGATTATTTTTTTCTTATCCGGAATCGTCAATCCGTCGACTTTACGCAAGAAAATGGTTATTACTGATGGGGAAATATTAAAATGAGAAGCCATTTTTTTAATTGATGTGTTAGGAATTTCATATATCGCTTTGTCACCTTGGTTCTTAGACTTAACATCCCCCTCGATAAATAGACCATACCCCTGAGTCACCTGCTTAATAAACTCCACTGAAAATTCATCTAATGAAGGCAATTTACTTTTTTCTTTCTTGCGTTCAGCAAATTTATTTTCTTGTTTTTTCTTGGCGGTATTCAGTTTCTCTGGAGTTGATTTCTTTTTAGCTTTTACAGGCTTAATTTCCTGCTTAACATCCTTCTTTTTCTTCTTTGTTTTTGCATTGGCTCCATCATCTGGAATTTGTTTATTTTCAAATCCATCCAATTTGACATTTATTCGCTTACTTACATCATCATTAAAAACAAGGTATTTCTTGCCGCCAATTGTCGCCGTTTTTGATGTGGAGGCCTGCTCCGATCTAAGTAATCCTTCTTCAGATAACGTGATCATTACCTCTCGAGGCTCACCCAATAATCGTGCAGAAACAGGATATGGTATTGCATAATCTCCGTCTGAAAGACGCTCTAGACTTTCACTTTTTGTTCCTACTGATCGCACCGCTTGCTGTATTAGCTTCCACCCGGCGGAGTCTAAATCCACAATTGCCTCTTTAGTTTCGCTGATCGTCTTCTGCTGCTCTAACGCGAAGGCCTTAGATTTACTAGTACCCGAAGTTTCCGGCACCGGTATATCTACGATAGGCTTCCTACCTGGTAGTGGTATCTTTAGATCTGCTTCCTGTTCGACTTTAACCGCCAAATTCGCTAGCCGCGCTACCTTGCTTGAAGACTTACCGGAGTTATTTTGTAGTGCCTGTTTTTTTGAAGGTTTCCTGCTCAGACTCAATGACGACGGCATGTGATCCATAGAATCATTACCCGAAACATCATAAGCTGTTTGATAGTCCTCGGGGTACATTGAAGGAGGAGCCTCCATCATGTCCTGTGGAGGTGAACCGTATCCCTCCGCAGGGGGTATCGGTTGCGAGTAATTGTTATTCGCCGTTGGGGCTGCCTGTGCTGGCACAAAAGAAGGTTGTACAGTATTTACCTTGTCTGGCCTTTGCAGCTCTGCCTCCTTTTCTGGCTGTTGGTTCCCTTCCATTTGTTGATCATGCACTGACTGTTCAGCAACATCGGGTTGTGGCGGTGGTAAAGCCGCATTAAAACCAGCTTTAACTGGTGCCGGTGGTTCCCCTGTAAATATCAGCTCTAGGTCATCAAGGCGCAAACAATTTTGAGGTATACCTTTCAGGACCTCGGGAAATACCTTCCAATAACGTACAGGCTTGGCTTCAGTGCTTTCCTGATATGGAATTGCAAACCCTCGCTCTATCAGAATATCTGCCAATGTATCAGCGTTTCTTGGTACTCCAGGTATCTTATCTTTCTCTAATAGATTATGTATTTCTGGCACAATGTGATTCCAGGCCAAAAACACACCATTTTCCAATCGCCAAATAAAAGCTCCCGGCTCATTTACTTTGGTAATACCAACTAATCGACGTAACGCGTCAAAGATGAACCGCTCCACAGGTACTCCGTATGCGTATTCATCCACGTCCAGACGTTGATTCACAAGATCGCGTCGTACACTTTCCTGATCAGCCCACATTACTAATTGAGTAAGCGCTTCAGAAGCACCTGTTCCTACCAATGCTTCGAGTAAGGCTTCCATGATATGGGGCCCAGGGGCATTAAGATAAGATTTGGCTTTCGGTGTAATAATTTGATCAAGATTCATCATCGAAAACTTTTCATGGCGTTTGTTACGTTTATCCCGCCAACGTAGGAAATAATGTTCGACATGTTCTTGCTGCGTCCAGTCAGCCAAGCTTGACGCATAAGGGTTCCACTCTGTCTTACCACCCATGTCAGTAACAGCAACATCTGACAACGGCTTACCCACATCATGGAGTAACCCTCCCAAAAATGCTGCGAATTGCCATCGTGGTTCATTATCTCGACGATTTTTAGGTGATTCACCTAAACAAAATTGATGCGCTTCAGCTTTCTGTGCAGCCCAAAAACCAACCTCTAACCCATGCCTAAATAGACCGCCCGCGCCTCGATGATGATGGGTCTCTGACGCCGGCAGTAAGTGAACATATGCTGCATAGCGCTCTATTACCGGAGCAACAATCTCATCAAACTCTACTGGGTTGAATCGAAGAGCTCCTTTAATACGAGTGATCAACTCTGTTTGTGTTTCCAAAATACGAGTAGTCTTGGCGGCCGGTAGGCCTTTCGCAAAAGGAGGATACCGAGGTATATCCTCCTTCGGCTCTATTGATACTTCATTCTGCTTTTCAGTTTTCCTAGTTCTAAAAAATCGTTTGAACACACTCACCCTACCTTAAGCTTGAGAACCCGAACAATAACAATGTGTATGTTGCCACAAGGTACTGCATATCATATGTCAGAGATATCACCGTTTAGGGCCTTTCTCTGAAAGGTGATTAATGGGAATTGGTCGTAGAATGCAAACTTGGAT
>JAESUE010000060.1 GCA_016763235.1 Pseudomonadales bacterium | reverse complement strand
TCATCAACATCGCCATCAACGCGATGAGATTACGGAAACCTTGCTTAAAGGAAAGTGATTGACTCAGGCTGGGTTTCAAGCGGGCGAAAATATTATCGTGTGAGTCATGGACAGAGAGCTCGTTATCACTAAAAAAGAGTAAACCAAACATTAAAAACACTTACTTCGGACAAGATAACGACAAATACTTCGCTTGATCTCTTACATCGATATCTCTATGAATTAAAACAAACACATTTTGTATATCGTTATCTGGCAATCTATTTTGTTTTGGCCAATTTGAGTAATATTTTAAAAATACAGTAGCTAATTTTTTTTCTGATTCCTTTATCCAGTAATTCGCGACGTGATGTACTAGCAGTTCTTCATCACCAGTCGCTGCATCAATAAATGAGCTCCACTCTTCTATTCCCCCAACACATTTGATCCATTCATCATCTAAGAAGTAATTCTTATAGAGACCTAAAGCATCGCTCGATGGGTACTTAACATTAACTTTGTAAGATAATTGTTGATAATTTTCTGACTCTATATTTCTTTTATCAACATCATCAGCACTTTCAATTAGTGGTAATTCATCAACCATATCTGTTTGATTAGCATTACTACTACAAGCAATAGTAAAAATGAACAATATAGAAATTAAATTAAACTTTCCAATATTCATTAGCTGTTGTCACATCCATTCCCATGGCAGCCTGTTTCAGGCCCTGGTTGAGCGCAAAGGCATTGGTTACCACCCTCAGGATCAAAACCTTTGCCAGAGTTTCTAGCATCAAATGACAATGTCCCTTCAGTTCTAAATTGACCTGGGTTTGGTACTGGGAATGCATCACCACGTCCTGAGCCTGTGCATGAGAAACAACTCCAATTACAAACACAACGGAACGTTATCGCTGCAAATGGCTCACGAACAAAACCAATTCTTCTCCATTCGCCTTGGCATGTTGCTAAACCAAGCGGATCTATAAACCTAACTGGATTGTTAAGTACGTAGGCATAGGTATTGACTCCGCCTAATAGCCCGATAGAATCGGATTGCACGTACCTACCAATGCTTGGATCATAGTCTCTAAAGTAGTTATAGTGATTGCCAGTCTCTTGATCGAAATACTGGCCAGGAAACCGCAAATTATTCTCAATGCTCGCCGTCGTAATCGTCGCCTCACCAAACGGTGTGTAATTGGCTTGCCAGACGATGGTTTGACTCTGATCAGTCATCACTTGCGGTGTATCGAGGTGGTTACTATGAATATAGTAAATCCCTGTGTTATCGATTAAGGCTAAACGTTGTCCGTTGATGTAGGCGTATTCTCGTAATGTTGCGCCGCTGGCATCGGTCTCTGCTATCAATAAGCCGCTGGGGTCATAGTGATAAACCGTGGTGCCGCTTTGGTTGGTCTTGACGGTGCGCTCACCTCGGCCGTTGTAACGATAGTCTGTACTTTGTCCGTTACTGCTTGCTTGCGCTAGGCGGTTAATATCGCTGTAGACGTAGCTGTCGGTGTTTTCACTGGTGAGATTACCGTTGGCGTCATAGCCAAAGTTGGCTGTGTCGCTACCACTGAGGTTGGCCAGTTGTTGGCTGTTGGCATCGTAGTTGTAGCTGGTGTTTTGACTGTCTTGGCTTTCGCTTTGTCGGTTGCCTACGGCATCATAGCTGTAAGCAAGATCGCCATAGCTGCCTTGTGCCGTATCTAATCGGTCTAGGTTGTCATAGCCAAAGAACTGATCATTGGCCGGGCTTACACTATCGGTAATGGTGGTGATGTTATTCACGGCGTCATAGAGATAGCTTTGGCTTAAGACGTTGACCGTGCTTTGACTGCTTAAGCGGTAGTCTTGATCATAACTATAGGTGGTGGTGAGTCCATTACCCTGGCTATAGCCGACAATTGGGCCAAATGGTAGATAGCTGATGTTATCGATCAGCGTTTGATTGCTGCCATTGGCGCTGGTGGCCATTTGTGCGATACGTCCTAATGCGTCTCGGTTCATGGTGATGATTCTACCTGAGGGGTAGGTCATTTGTGTGAGATTGTCGGCATTATCATAAGTATAGGCGGTGACATAGGTTGTGCCTTGGGTCGTCAAGGCTTGTTGTAGTAGATTACCGCGTTCATCGTACTGATAGCGGGTTTGGCCACTGTTATCATTCAATTGCGTTAAGCGGCTTATGCCGTTTGGCCCTTGGTCATAGCGATAGATAATGTTGAATTGGCTTGTGGGATAGTTAACAGTGATGAGTCGGTTTAATACATCGTAGCGAAAGACGGTCTCTGGCATCGGTTTGACTTATGCGATTGCCGACGGCGTCATAGGCATAGCTGGTGATACCGGTGTCTGGGCTATTGAGTGTTAATAAATTACCGAGGCCGTTATAAGTATAAGTAGTGGTTAATCCTCTGGCATCGGTGACTGTGACGAGATTGTCTTGGGCGTCGTAACCGTATTGGGTGCTTTGACTATCTGGGTCTTGGCTTGAGATTAATCGGTCTAAGGCATCAAAGGCTGAGCTGCTGCTGCGAATGAGGGCATCGGCACTATTGGTTTGATTACCGTTAGGATCATATGCAAAGGTGGTACTGCGACCATCGGCACTGATGCTTTCTATTAAGCGGCTGAGCTCATCAAAGACTCGGGTTTGGCTACGACGTAGGGTATTGGTGTCATCAAAGATGGCTTCACCGGTGCGGTTACCCATATTGTCTAAGGTATAACCGATACGGTTACCGAGGTTGTCTTCTATATCAGTTAAGCGTCTTGCGCCATCGTAGGTGTAATTGAGCTCGGCATTATTCGGTAGCGTGATCTTGGTTAATTGGCCAACACCATCGTATTCGAAATTAGTGGTAATGCCTGCAACGATGCGACTGAGTAGGCGGCCGCGTGGATCGTAATTAAGTTGTGTGATCACGCCATTAGGATCGGTCATCGATAATAATCGACCACTGGCGTCATAGGCGGTGAAGTGGGTTTCTTGGCCTAGTGCATTAATGGTTTTAGTACGGTTGCCTTGGACATCGTATTCAAAGGTGGTGATGTCATTAACATCGGTACGTGGTCCATCGATGGTTAATATCTGGCCGTTGCCGTTATAAGTAAAGCTTGAGCTACGTGATACGGGGTTGGTATCAACCGGTGGTGGCGGTGTTGCGGCATCAACTATCCAAGTAAAGTTTGTACTATCTGTGCCTCCGTTATTGTCGTCAACACTCAGGGTGACGTTAAACGTATTTGCCGCCGTTGGTGACCCACTGATAACACCCGTACCACTATTTAAACTTAGGCCTGCTGGCAAGCCAGTTTGGCTAAACGTTAAGGTGTCGTTATCGATATCACTGGCGGTGATATTCAAACTAACGGTGTCACCTTCGGTATTGTTTTGATTACCTGGGCTGGTGATCTCTGGTGCGGTATTAACGAATGCTGCCTTAACAAGCCAAGTAAAGCTTGTGCTGTCGGTGCCACCGTTGTTATCACTCACTATAACGGTGACGTCATAGGTTCCGGCAGGGGTCACCGTGCCGGCAATCTGGCCCGTAGTGCTACTGATCGATAATGACTGCGGCAAACCTATCGCACTATAGGTAAGCACATCGTTATCAACATCAGTAGCTATTACGGCTACCTCAAC
>JAESUE010000059.1 GCA_016763235.1 Pseudomonadales bacterium | reverse complement strand
TGTTCTGCTCAAATTTGAACTCTTACATAGTTCGCTGAGTAGTTACGAGCTGTTTTTCTATGGCAACTCCTGTGTTCTTTAATAAATAGAGCGAGAATGCAAACTTACGTCTAGAATTTGTATATTAACTGTTACTAATTAGGATGACGGAAGCTAGTTTGCGTGAAGTATTGAGCCAATCTCTTTTTACAACTCCAGATGCTGACCAAACAATCCGCCTGAGGCGGTTTTCTTTGGGGCTGTGCACCTATGTTGCGAGTGTCATTATCGGTGTCGTGGCAATCGTTATGAATGTGCTCTCAGTCTCGTGGGGGGAATTCTTGCTTGTTGTGCTTACGGGCGGGGCAACTGAGACTTTGATTTACTGGGCTATCAGAACAGGCTTTAGTCGAAAATTTTCCGACCCCAGCCTTACCTTGCTTCAAATGGTGATTGGAATGAGCTTGCTAACCTATAGCATCTCATTGGTTCAGGGTGTGCGTGGTGGCTTGTTAAATGGCTATGTGCTGATTGTTTTGTTTGGAGCGTTTCAACTTAATCGAAAAGAGTTTGTTTTTGCTGCTTTATTTGCAATTTTTGGCTATTTACTGGTTATTCTCCTCGATCTATTTAGCCCGCCTCCTGGCTTTAACCTTAAATTAGAGTTGTTCCAGCTATCCGTTTTAAGTGTAGTGATGTTGACCTGTGCCTATATAGGCAGTTACCTGCAGGAAATGCGCAAAGGTTTGAAAGAAAGCCGGGATGGCCTTGTTGCCAGCCATAAAGAGATTACCCGCCAAAGGGATGAGCTTGAATCAGCGCACCGTGAGCTTCAAGGCGCGTTAAGGCAGCTCGGTCAGTTAGCGGTTCGGGATGACTTAACTGGCTTGTTTAACCGTCGCCAGTTTGAGCTGACGCTTGATGGTCAAATTAAAGTAGCGAACAGCTCTAACACCAGGGTTGGTGTTTTGTTGGTAGATATTGATCATTTTAATGAGCTTAATGTAAGGCAAGGCCGAGAGGCAGGTGATTTGATTTTACGCTCTTTTTCCGAGGTGGCGCGTAGTTGTTTGCGGAGAACTGATTATATTGCAAGGTTTGGCGGCGAAGAATTTGCGGTGCTTCTGCCAAATGCGAGCGAAATGGCAATGAAAGACTGTGCCGAGCGAATTAGAGAATTTATTGGGCAAATTACTTTCGATAATATCGAAGAAGGTCTTAAAGTAACGGTTTCTGTTGGGGGGGCATTGATGCAAGATGGAGAAACCCCCCTCCAAATACTTACGCGCGTTGGTAGCTCTTTATCTGCGGCGAAGGAAGGGGGTCGGGATTGTTATGTATTAAACGTATGCCCGTAGCATTGTCGATAACGCTGTGAGACGCACGTTTATTTTTTCACTAGTAAGACAGAGTAACAACGTCAGAGGGAAAACGAGGTGCTAATAAGGCCGAAATTGCTCTATCTAGCATGACGTTATTTCTTTTTCAGAACTGTATGAAGTACTTTGTTGTATTCGAAATATACCGAGTAATTGGCGTAGTGCCATATGCTAATAGGTGGTTCACCGACAGCTGATTCTTTGCGGTCAGGATTACCATATTTTCTTGCTACATCCTGCTTGTTAACGCCATTTTCAGGCCTCGCTGTATTTTTGAGGTGTGAACTCTGCTGCGAGACGCCAACCTGCTTTGTATCTGCGCTGGCAAATTCGCTTACCGATAGCGCGATAGAACAGACGAACAACCCAGCCGCTGAATGCTTTAAAAATTTTCTCATGTCTTTCACCTTTGAAATCGAGCCATGTTTTATTAAGGCTAGCACAACATGTTTGCCACGGAGGGTTTTGCGTTGCTGATATGGGGGTTATGAGTAACGACCATTTTTCACGTGGTATCCCTAAAAGCGCTTGGTGTTAGAGCCTGTATGAATAATCCCGCAGCGATAGTGGTTTGAACTGTATTTTATTTAGTTTTCTCGTCTTGCCAGTGAAAAAACTGATGTATTTTTAGTATTGCCACCTTATATCTTCCGTAAAAATTCTTTTAGGCCTAATTCCCGATCATCTTCATTGTTATTGATATATATAATATGGGGCCGGTTGTGGAAGCCTCGTATTACATTTCTAAAGCTACCTTCAAAAATTGTTAACAGCATCACAAGACGCAATAACACTACGCTCTGTTACGTTGCCTTACCGTTATTAAATAGTTTTATTACTAGCCTTAAATAAGTAATAGGAAGTTTTGTAATGAGTCTGCTGTAGAGTTTTGTGGTTCAACTCCTAATTTAGATTGAATACACAGTCTCTGGATTTAATACCTGTTGTAACTTTTAAGATTGAAGGTTAGGTAGATGTTTCTCAAGCTAGTAAGTATTTTATTGAGTGTTTATTTGGTTTCTTTAAATTCTCAAGCACACGTTTCTCTCGACTCTGGTCAGTGTGATAGCAATCTGATTCAGTATTCATGGGAAAATAAATATGGTGGTATTCATAGGACTAACTCTGTAGGGAAAACACTGTTCAAAGAAGCAACGGACTTTATGATAGAAGCCGCAGAAAGTGGTGATGAAGACTGCGCTGAAGCTTATTTGTTAGTTGTTGAGTTTATCCTTACGTCGCCAAACATTGATGCGCGTAAACGTGGAAAAAATGAAGACTATTTGATGGAAAAAATATTCATCAATCAAAGAATGGAAATGCCATTGTTAAGGGAATTGATTGAGAATGCCCCCGCTACCAACGCAATGTGGAGTGAGTACGAGCAATATCGAAACAATAGCGACACACTAAAAGTTGAATATGAGCAGCTTGCGGCTACTATTGCGGAAAACTACTGTAGGAATAATTATGATTACAGCAGGCATGGTGGCGGCTACGATAGCTATATGAAAGAGTGTGCCAGCAATTGGCAATAGGTGCTTTTTAAACGTTACTCGGTAGCGACAGCGGTTCTGGTGCTTACTGGCACCTTTGTTTTTCTCTGATTGCATTGTACTGCCTTGCCAGTAAAAAGATGTACTTCAAACACCACATTCTATAGCGCTATGGGTATATTCTCCTGGAAGAGTGTATTCTGGTATTTTTAGAGTGGTTATTTAATCCAGCAAGCCTGTATGTTAAAATGCTCGATCTTTTTAGGTAGGCGGTTGTTTTTAAGTTAACCAGCCCATCTCCCTAGTTTTATATATTCGAGGTAACAATGACACCAGAGTTACTCCTGCCCGCTGGCTCCCTTAAAATGATGGATTACGCATTTTCTTACGGCGCTGATGCAGTGTATGTAGGGCAGCCTCGATATAGCTTGCGAGTACGTAATAATGAATTCAATCATATAGAAAACCTGTCAGCAGCAGCGGAGAAGGCGCATGCATTAGGGAAGAAAATATACTTGGCTTGCAACATCGCTCCCCATAATGACAAGGTGCGTTCTTTTGTAAAAGATATGAAAGAGGTGCTGACTATCAAGCCCGGTGCGTTGATTATGTCAGACCCAGGTTTGATTATGCTGATCAGTGAGAACTGGCCTGATATCCCTATACACCTTTCTGTGCAAGCGAATACCGTGAATTACGCAACGGTAAAGTTTTGGGAAAAACAGGGCGTTAAACGCATTATTCTCTCTCGGGAATTATCGCTCGGTGAAATTGAAGATATTCGGCAGCACTGTCCAGATATAGAGCTTGAAGTATTTGTTCATGGCGCGTTATGTATTGCCTATTCTGGGCGGTGTCTATTGTCGGGTTATATGACACACAGGGATTCAAACCAAGGTGCGTGTACTAATTCTTGTCGGTGGAAGTATCAGGCCCATGAGGCTACTCAAACCGAAACCGGAGATATTATTCCTAGCGCGAAAACTCTGGATGAGAGTTGTTGTAATGAAAAGTCGACCGTTGAATCAGATGAATCGCCAATTTATCTTCTACAGGAAAAAGGGCGGCCTAATGAGTATATGCCTGCTTTTGAAGATGAGCACGGCACCTATATAATGAACTCGAAAGATCTTCGAGCAGTGCAGCATGTGAAACGCTTATATGACATCGGTGTTAATTCTTTTAAAATTGAAGGTAGGACAAAATCTCACTTTTATGTGTCGAGAGTTGCCCAAGTTTATCGCCGAGCGATAACCGATGCAGTTGCGGGTAAAGAGTTTGATTTTTCTCTTTTGAATGATTTGAATAGCTTGGCTAATAGGGGTTATACAGAAGGTTTTTATCGTCGCCATGTTCCCAGTGAGTTTCAAAATTATGAAACGGGGAATTCCGTAGCGAGACAGCAGCAGTTCGTTGGTGAAATTCTTAAGGAAGATGCACCTTGCGGGTATGTGGTTGTTGATGTGAAAAATAAAATTGAAGTGGGTAATGAGTTGGAGTTAATGACCCCTAAAGGGAATATTAAATTCATCGCAAATGAAATTAAAAACAAAAAAGATGAAGCTATAAGTGTTGCCCCCGGTTCTGGCCATAAAGTAAAAATAAGAATCCCTGACGGCGTAGATGCCTCTATGGGCTTGCTTATGAAAACGCTTGACCATTCGATATCACGTTGATCATGATGCTCTTATAGCCTTCCCCTAAGGCTTGAGTTATTATAGTTATAACTATTTATATAAGAAAATACGCTTCTCTGCCATACGTTTTTCACGTGGAAGTAATAGCGCCTCTTTTCTCTGGCAAGTCTGCACAACAGAGCATGGTCATCTATGCAAGGCAGGGCAACGAAGTCAGAGGGAAGACAGAGGTGCTAATAAGGCTTGAATACTGCCGCTATGGGTATATATCTACCTTTCCCGCCACCTCGCTTGGCAAACTTTATTCTAATTTTCTGGTTCTTCGTAAATCTGTGTGAAATAGACAAGAAATATGGCATTTTATAGAAAAATTAAAAGCGGTAAGTTGTTCTATGGAAATTGAAGATCATTATGC
>JAESUE010000058.1 GCA_016763235.1 Pseudomonadales bacterium | reverse complement strand
TTTATACTAATAACATCCGCATCAAACCAGAAAACAGTCACCATATTGTTTTCCTTAAAAAGCAAAACCCACCCCAAAACTTGGTGGAATACCTCTTTGAGTCTAAACTTGTTCAGCGCAACACCGAGCTGCTTTCACCCAACGAACAAACACAAACAACACTCAGCACAAGCCAATACCACGCTATTTTTTCATCTATAAGCGATGCAATAATATCCTTGGATGCCGAAGGACGGGTGAGTTTTCTCAACAACTCTGCAGAAAATCTGCTGGAGATTAAAGTGGGGCAAGCTCAGGGCCACGACATTAGAGCGCTTCTGGATCTGCAGGACCCACAAAGCAAAACCCCGCTGATAGAGCACGTTTTACAGAAGTCCATGTACCAAGGTTTTGCTGATCACCTCCAGCCTCGTCATGACCCTAGTTTTCAAGCCTTACTTCTCTCTCCTTCAGGAAAACAGCACAAAGTTTCAATCAAGGCTAATCGATATTTTTCTCCTACCCACGGCATCGACGAAATCATCGTCATAAAAAACCTTACCAATAAATACGATGCTGAAAACGAGCTTAGAGAACGGGAAAGAAAGTATTGGAGCCTCATCAATACGACTCACCTAGGTTATTGTATTCTTGACCAAAGGGGAAAGGTCGTTGATGCCAATGATGAATTCCTTCGCATCACTGGGTTTAACAATCTTGAGGCCATACTTGGCTCGCCGGCAATCAGTTGCCTGCCTGACTATGAAAAGCAGCGTTTTCTTCGGAAAAGCAAACAGCTCATGCAACACGGCAAACTCATTGGGTTCGAAGTAGATTTTCAGTCTTCGAGAGGAAAAATCACACCTACCGAATTTAGTGCTTCCGTTTTAAATGAAAATGACGAAATCCGTATCATCGGTATCGGTAGAGATATTAGCCAGCGCAGGCAAAATGAAAAGGAAAAAGGGCACATACAAACCCAGCTTCGGCAAGCGCAAAAAATGGAAGCTATTGGCCAATTAACCGGTGGTATTGCTCACGATTTCAACAACATACTGGCCTCCATTCTCGGATATGCAGAACTTGCTCAGCATTTATCGAATATGGCCGACCAAGATCCTTTTCTAAATATAAAACCCTTTAACAAGAAGCTTCACTCCTACCTAGATGCCATTCACGATTCAGGCACCCGAGCCAGAGACCTTGTAAAGCAGCTACTCATTTTTAGTCGGGGCGAAGACATTGACCCCCAAGCGATAAAAGCCGAGCCAACTATTCAGGAAATCCTGAAGTTACTCTCTTCCACCTTGCCCAAATCCATCAAGGTTAGCACTCTATTCGAAGAAAACCTTCCTGCAATCAGTATCGCTCCCATACAACTTCATCAAGTCATTATGAATCTTTGCATTAACGCAAGGGATGCCCTGAATGAAAGCGGAAACATAGAAGTTTCAGCCTCAAGAAGAAACAATTTTGCAGCACAATGTGCATCATGCCACGAAGGCTTTCACGGTGACTTCGTTGAACTATTAATTAAAGATAACGGCAGCGGAATCGACTCACAGCACCTTAATCGTATTTTCGAGCCTTTTTATACCACCAAAGACATTGGCCAAGGCACTGGAATGGGCCTTCCCATCGTACATGGCATCGTACACGAACACGACGGCCACATTACGATTGACTCATCACCCAAAAAAGGAACGGCAATAGCTATATTACTTCCCGTTAGTAACGAAAAGCCTCAAATACTATCAGAACCCGCTTTAGAGGCAGCGCCTGCAAATGAGATATTGCCTGCCACAGGGCTTTCAAACGGCCATATTGTCGTAATTGATGATGAAGAAAGCTTGACCCAATTTCTAAGCGACTTGTTAACAACCCAAGGCTATAAGGTCACCGCATTTACCGACAGTCTGAAGGCAAAAAAAGAATTACCATCCATCATTGGATCGGTTGACCTCGTGCTGACAGATCACACGATGCCAGGCATTACTGGGTCGCAACTAGCGCAGCACCTATTAGAACTAAAGCCTGACCTCCCTATTATTCTGTGCACTGGTTTTAGCTTCTCCATGGACGAAAAGACCGCCTACCGCATTGGAATTCGCCGTTTCCTTCAAAAACCACTTAGCACTCAAACCTTACTCAAAGAAATAAAAGCTCTCATAAAAACAAGCACATCCGTTTAAGAGGTATTTTCCAGTGAACCCTGCAAAGACTCAATCAAGTAGAAGTCAAACTTTAGCACTCACTGATCGTTACAAATAAAGCCATTTACGCGTCTCATTTGTCATAATTTACCAATGACAAATTATATTTAAAGGCGCATTATTCGCCACCCTGCTCGACAAGAGAAAAACAAAAAAATACCAAGCCGACGGGTCAATTACTTTAAAGACCATCGTTCATTCTTATTGAAAAGAACGAAACTTCCGAATGATAAAGGCTCAGGGAATGAGATCAGAAAACGTAATCACTATTATTTTCTCCGATGACCCAGACAAAAACCCAGTAAAATTTCTCACCGCCAAGCTGGCATGTCGATTTAAAGTACGCACTCTTCACAACCTAGAAAGCGCTCTCGCTGAGCCCTCTGCTCATCCAGAAGGACTATTGCTCTATATTAACAATAGTTTTCAAAGTAAAGACTTCCCTTCGAGTGTAGAACGAAAGCTATGCGCAAGATTCAGCAGTATTATCCTGTATCTTAACCACCTCCCAAGCCAAGCACAGATGGAAATGAATCGGTTTACCTTTGTGCAGCGCGATACACAAGACGTTCACCATAAGCACCTTATAACGTTTATCAATAATATTGATAAACCCGAGAAAACAGTCACCAACAAGGCTCATGATATTCTCTCAGCCATGGGAGATGCGGTGATCAGTGTCAACGACAGCCTGCGCATTGAATATATAAACCCAACGGCATGCAAACTCATTGGCACGACACCAAAAGACAGTATCGGGAAAAAAGTCGAACACTTCCTAGACCTAAGAAGTCCAACTTCCAATAAAAAAATAACCCAGCAAATTTTTTCACAATATCAAAACGTACAGCCCAGTTCAGCCCCCCTCATAGAGCAAAGCCAATACCTGCTTTTAAACTCTCTTGATGACAAGCAATATAAAATAGCGGCAAGAAGTAGCACCTACTACACCCCAGAAAGTGGCATTGAAAGTGTTGTTGTTTTGCGTGACATCAGCAACAAACCCAATATCTCACATGAATTCCCCGCTTCCGATAATAAATATTGGGCGCTGGTAAACACCACGCAGCTCGCGTATACCATCATGGATAAACAGGGGAAAATTTGCGATGCCAATGATGAGTTCTTACGCGTAACGGGCAACCATGATCTACAGAGTATCATTGGCACTGATATCAGGCACTGGGTTGCTGATTACGAACACAAGAACGTGTTAACTGAAATACAACAACTCATGAAAACCGGAAGACTCACCGGCATGGAGGTGGACTTCAAAGCCAGCAATGGCACCATTACTCCCATTGAGTTTAATGCCACTGTTATCAGGGAGAATGGTGATTACCACTTATTGGGAATCGGCCGCGACATTTCAGACCGCCGAGAATCCGAACGCGAAAAAGAGCTAATACAAACACAATTACGGCAAGCCCAAAAGATGGAATCCATCGGTCAGCTAACAGGCGGGATCGCACACGACTTTAATAATGTACTTGCCTCGATCCTCGGATTCACCGAACTATCTCAATTTGCTGTGAGTCAAGCGGCTCAAAACCCCTACCACAATCCAGAAGGGACGAATAAAAAACTCGAAACTTACCTGGCATCTATTCATGAGGCGGGCACTCGCGCACGCGACCTCATTCAACAGTTAATGGTTTTCAGTCGCAACAGTGATATCACGCCTCAGTATATGAAAGTCGAACCGGCAATCAATGAAATTATTAAGCTATTAGAATCCACACTGCCTCGAACCATTCGCGTCACCACTCATTTTGAAAAAGGCCTGCCTTCAATTTATATAGATCCGACGCAGCTTCACCAAGTCATCATGAACCTGTTCATCAATTCAAGGGACGCACTGCATGAGACAGGAGATATAAATATTGTTGTTAGCCAGAGCAAAAACCTCCGAGGAAAAGTCTGCTCCTCCTGCCATAGCGAAATCGGTGAAAATTACATTGACATCACCATAAAAGATAATGGCCCAGGAATTTCTGAGCAACACCGTGAAAGAGTATTTGAGCCCTTTTATACAACCAAAACTATTGGCCAGGGCACAGGTATGGGCCTACCTATAGTACACGGCATCGTGCACGAACACGGGGGGCACATTTTATTAGACAGCAGTTTACAAGGCACAACAACTCACCTTTTATTCCCGATCAGTTACGAAACGCCCTCTAACTCCAAGCTGACACCCAATACACTCGATACAACCAGTTTCACATCAAGTCGAAATGCACACATCGTTATTATTGAGGATGAAGAAAGCCTTTCAAATTTTCTTACCGTTCTATTTTCCAACCATGGCTACAAAGTCACCACATATACCGACAGCCTCATAGCGAGAAAGCAGTTACCAAGTATATTAGAGGAAGTAGATCTAATTCTTACAGACCACACTATGCCAGGAATAACCGGAACCCAGCTTGCCAAAGAATTACTGGAACTCAAACCAGATCTGCCCATTATTTTACGTACCGGCTTTAGCTTTCAAGTTGACGAAAAAATAGCTTATTCCGTTGGAATCCGTCGATTCCTGAAAAAACCCATCAGCGCAAAAGCGCTACTTAAAGAGGTAGATCAGTTATTACTGCCTCAACCCACTACCTCTTAGTAAACGGTTTTAACAACCTGCCAACAACATAGAGTACTTACCCCACAGGCATCAGCTATCAGGTGAAAATTCAAACTCCTGTTATCCTCCCAATGAGCCCGCACATTGGCAGCAAGCGCCACACCTCATGTCGCAAAATAACATTGCGCTTATCTTGCTAGCTATGAATAATCCCTAGGCTTTAATTTTTTGCCATACCTGAATACCCTGCAGACAGGCGATGCATTAAAGAAAAAACATTCTTTGATGCAAAGGCGCACAAAAGTTAACTCTTTATTTAAAAATAAGTCACTGTTCAGAGAACCCTGTAACTGTTCAAATTTGAGCAGAACAAGGCGATAAATGATCATTTTTTAACGCCATTATGCGCGAGCTGAGTAGTTACAAAAAAGTATGCCTTCATGGCACCTATAACATTTCACTAGGAGTAACAACATGATCGAATGGAGTGAACCACATAAAATGGTCCGCACAGCGGTACAGCAATTTATTCAGGCGGAAATCGTTCCAAACCTGGATGAACTAGAACATGGCGACACACCGCCCTACGACGTATTAAGAAAGATGATCAAAACCTTTGGCATGGATCAAATGGCCAAAGCGCAGTTCGACAAGATTATCAAAAAAGAAAAAGCCATCGCTGCAGGAGAAGCAGAAGAAGAAAAATCTGACGATGGTGCGGGCAGCATGATTGGCAAAGGCGACGAAGTAGCCATGACAATGATCCCCATGATAGAGCTCAGCAAATACTGCCCAGGCATGGTAACGGCAATGGGCGTCAGCATGGGGCTTGGTGGTGGCGCTATTGTAAGCAAAGGTACCCTTGAGCAAAAAGAGCGCTGGGGACTCGATGTTATCACCATGAAAAAAGTCTGCTCGTGGGCAATTACAGAGCCTGGCTCAGGCTCTGATGCCTTTGGCTCAATGAAATCTACCGCACGCCGTACAGACGATGGTGGTTACATCCTTAATGGTTCAAAAACCTTTATCACCAACGGGCCTTACGCCGACGTTATTATATACATTTGTAAGCTTGTTGAAGAAGGTGTCGAACCACGAGACCGTAAAGTACTGACCTTTGTTCTCGACTCTGGAATGGAAGGTTTAACCCAGTCCAAACCTCTGAGAAAAATGGGCATACACTCCTCACCAACAGGCGAGATATTTGCACAGGACATCAAAGTCAACATCGACCGACTACTAGGTGGCTCTGAAGACAAACAATCCCGCTCTGGAGCCAAAGATACTTTCACCCAAGAGCGATCTGGCGTATGTGCCATGGCGCTTGGAATTGTTGAGCGCTGCCAAGAACTGTCTCTTGAGTACGCTAAACAGCGCGTTCAATTTGGACGCCCTATTAGTGAATTCCAACTCATCCAGTCAAAGCTGGCTGAAATGGAAGTAGCACGCGTCAACCTGCAGAACTTGGTATTCCGCTTCGTAGAGATGGCTGCCCAAGGGAAACAAATGTCCTTAGCTGAGGCATCAGCAAGTAAACTTTACTCTGCCCGCACAGCTGTCGAAGTAGCCTCCCAAGCACTGCAAATCCATGGCGGAAATGGTTACATGGTGGAATATCGTGTAGAACAATTGCTAAGAGATGCGAGAATCTTACAGATTTATGGCGGCACTGATGAAATTCAAATCAACGCAATCGCGAAAGACTTGCTATCTAATTAAGCATTAGGCTGTGTGGGCATAGGGGAATTATTCCCTCTGCCCACTCGCTAATCCGCCCAGGCCAGCCAAGTTTCGTTTAAAAAAAAGGCCACTTTATATTGGCAACTAAGCCAATTAAAAGTGACCTTTTAAAAACACCTTATCTATACCCATAGCGTTATAGATTTAACAAAACCTAAAAGCCGAACCGTCACAAAAATTCTTATTTGATATTTTTAGCTACCAAATCAGCAATTTCCAGAGAACCAGCGTTTAGCCCCCGTACAGCAGGGCTTACTTCACAATCCACCGCACAAAGATTATCCCATCCCCTAACAGTATGCTTCGCGTCAGCTGGCCTATCAGTAGGCCCATCAACAGGAACCGGGCCACCATAATTCATAGTTCCCGCGTATAACGTTCTCCAGAGAACGCATCCGTAAAACGCACAGGTGTTTCAATGGTAGGCACATAGGGCTCACCCGGCTTAATTGCAACATATCCAGCAAAAGCGATATACATATCAAGATATGCATCGACAGGCTTGCTAGGTGCTGGCAATTTGTAAGCAAACTTTCCACCACGACGAAACTCAGGTGTAACGATAACCACCTCATAGCCTTTGTTCTCAAGGGCTTGCTTTACATCTATGACAAGTTGATCTGACAGTTTGAATTTCCACTCATCCAAAGTCTGAGTCAAGCGCCGATTCCTTCGCCCCTCGTCCACAAATCTATTGGCCGTATTAAAACCACCGGCAACAATTCTTCCGGGTAAAGTAATACCTGGAACTTTAAAATCATACGCCATTATTTTAATATCGTAGAATGTTGGCTCCGCAATCGTCGTCAACGCGATTCTATTGTAAGGTACGGCTGGTTTTACTGCCGCTACAGTAGACGTTTGTCCATCTAAACTTCTCAACGAATCGCAACCAACCCATAACGTTGCAACAAGCGATATTGCCAACATTCTCATTATTTTTTTCATTATCCCCACCTTTTATTTCTGTCTACAGAAGACAAAACAACCGCCTTGTCACAATATAAAGCAAATAACTCAATATATTTCAGGGCAAAAGCCCCCTTCGTTTCGCGCTAACACTTCTACCAGACATTGATCGCCTTTTCCACAAAAGATGTGGAATTTCGCGCTGCAAGATATTTCTTTTAGGCCACTAAAATACAATCGTGCATGCCTCCGCTATGAGAAGAGCGCTTCGATCAGGCATTAAGTATATAAATTAAAGACATGACACTATAATTCAGAATAATGAAACCCCATAAGCGCTCATGATTTAACCATTTTTGACGCATTTTAGCAGTTTAATACAAACCATTAGTGATAGAATCAAAACCTTCTTACGGCATTAGCTGAAAACCGAATAAGCAAACTTAAATAATAAAATAAATAGCATAAAGAAAATGAAGTTTCTCTTTTGAGCTAAAACATCTTGATGTAAAAGCTCAATAAAAAAACGACTTCTCACTGACCTTTCCGTTAGTATTTCTCGCTTTATTTATTTTTATCAAAAAATAACTTACACAGACACAGGATACAGCATGAGAAAATGTCCAATGATTACGGACTATTGTTTCCGTGGCATACAAACCATAAAACGACAAAACAAAGCTATAGTAAGTGTATTAGTCTTATTGCTTTGCTCCCTGAATAGTTACGCTGCTGGCCCAAAGATGGGCCAATTTTATCTCAACCTTGGCGGCGGTGCCTTTGGGCCACAGTTCACACTCAGGGCAGGCAGTATCGATGGCCCCCCTGGTCAAATCGATATTTCAGTTATTCTTCCCGGTAGTAACGGAAACCCCGTACCTTTAATCGGCTTAGAAACAGATACCACCACAGACATCCTCATTAAACCTGAAAATCGTGACATGATTTCCCTAGGTGCCGTATTCGGCTACCAAATTACGGATGAATTCGGTGCTGAGCTCGGCCTTGACCTTTCCATGATCGAGATTGATGTTCAAAACCTTTATATTATTCAGGATATTCTTCCGGGTAACCCAGAGAGCATCAACATACAGATTTTACCTCCCGATTTATTACCTATTACCTTTTCTGGCATTTACACCCTTTTCCCCTCTTCACGCGTTAGCCCCTATATCGGTTTTGGTGCAATGTTAGCGTTACTTGATAACCGCCGAGCAAACAGTGTCGCTACAGATGTTGTTGTTATTGATGGCGGAATTGAGCTTGGTTACATCATGCATGCAGGGATTAAAATGGATATTTCCGAAGGTATGTACGCCTTTGCTGACTTTAAATATGGAAGAGTGTCAAACCCAAGCATTGATGACCGATTTGGGACGGCCATTAGTGTCGAGAAATTTGAAGTTCGACATATGCGCTTCGGAGTGGGTTACCCAATTTGATATTTCAGAATTATACGCAAGGCGCATTAGTAAAGGCGCTTCGAATTACACCTCTAACAAAATATAAAGTTTACTTATGAAGATGCAAACTCGTTTTCTTATAAAAAAAGCCACTGTAGCAACCATACTCCTGCTGGGGTTCTATAGCTCTTTTAGCTTTGCAGCAGGCCCTCGCCCCAAAGACTTTTATCTCAATATTGGTGGTGGTGTTTTTACACCAGATTTTGTCCTGAGCAAAACTGCAAAACTTAATGGTATTGAAGGGGTTGACGGGGAGGATGACATCACCTACATCGGCATTAGCGTACCTTTCGTTGGGGTTGAGCAACCACTGCGCCTTATTGGGATTACAGCTGATGGCGATGTCGGCAAGAACCAACCTGAAAATCGCTCTATTCTTTCGCTTGGCGGCGTGTTGGGGTATAAATACAATCGCTCTGTTAATTTTGGAGTCCATTTGGATTTAGGCTTCCCTAATATCCTAATAAAAGACGTACACCTTGCCAATGTGTTGGACTCAGACATACAGTCTACGGGTCGAGTGCATATTCTTGCTCCTGATTTACTCCCTATTGGTGCCAGTGTCACGTATACCTTTCTACCTGATGCCTTGATCAGCCCTTATGTGGGAGCTGGCGCGTTGGTAGCGTTGCTTCATAACCGGAGAGTTAACCATGAAGCTACTGATATCCTGGTAATTGATGGTGGAGTAGAATTTGGATATCTCGTCCATGCCGGTGCATACGTTGATTTAAGCAACACATGGTACGGTTTTGCTGATTTTAAGTACGCCAGTATAGATAGCCCTGAGTTCACTACGCGACAGGGTACTCCAGCCCCAGTGGATCGCATAGATATTCGGCATATTCGAGTAGGTGCAGGAATCAGGTTCTAGGCGACCTAGTTTTTGTCTTATTCTTGTTTTTGTCTTACTTAATAGGTACGTACAGTGCAATAAGTAACAAAGTTACAACTATTTGTTACACTGGCGTACCTAATTTAAATATTAAACTGTAACACCCTGTTTTAAAAGCCTTCTTCTTGAAGCGATAACAAAAAAGCCGTCAATACTACACTTTTATTCTGCCCTGAAATCCCTTCCAAAAACCTAAGTTACTAATTATTCATTAATTATTAACACACTCCACTCACAATGAACTTTCTGTTCTTCGCGCAAGCTTTGTTCTATACCTATATGTAGATGCCTTCTTGGGACTATCAGCTAAAATTAATATTCAGTTTCACTTATAGCTGTAACCTTACGAATTAATGAGGCTGTTTTTCCACGAGCAAGGCCGAAATCAATATCGCTATGGGTACACTGGAAGCAAAGCCCTTAACCTTAGAATTCAGTGCGTGCCTGTATAAAGCGCCCTTTCCTGGTAAAGGGCAAAAAACAACACTTTGGACAGAATTATCATGAAAAGGAATCCTACCCTCAAAGCCACCATCATGCTTACGACACTCATTACCGTGGTAAGCCTAACAGGCTGCCTAAATAGTGATAACGATAACAGCGCCCCAATGGGCGGCCTAACGATTGCCGTTACCGACAGCCCCATTGATGATGCCAGCGCGGTATGGATTCAATTTGTCGGCGTAACACTCCATGACATCGATGGCTACGAAACAGAAGTCATCTTCGATGAGCCCAAGCTCATCGACTTGTTATCTCTTCAAGGCAGTAACAGCGAAAAAATACTAATCGAACATTCCGTACAATCCGGTAACTACAGCTTTGTCACGTTCAATATTGATTTTAATGCCTCGTCTATTGTGATAAATGCTACCTCCTACTCTCTTGAACCAGCTTACCCTGATGGCTACTGGAAATCTTTATACCAAAACTTGATTCTTAGTAATTCAGTTGAGCTTCCTATCCGTCCATTTACCATTACGGAAAATATTACAACCCATTTAACCTTTGACTTTGACTTAAGAAAATCCATATACGATGCTGGTATTAGCAACATTTACAGTTTTTTCCCTGCTATTCGCTCAGTGACAACTGATGAGGCAGGTAGTATTGCCGGCAATATAGATAGTGGGATTTATTTCAATACCACTAATTGCATTGCCGAAAACTCCGCTATTTATATTTTTTCTGGAAATGGGCAGTCGTTGCGAGATACAAGAGGTACAAGCGGCGACCCTTTCAGCACGAGCAATATCACCAACACGAACACCTATGAACTTGGCTTTCTGCCCGCTGGTGATTACACCGTTGCCATTGCATGTAATTCATCTGAAGATACAGTAGACAATACCGAGATCATGCTATTTAAAGGCAAACAAAACATCAGCGTTAGTATAGGCGAGACGGCAAACGGCGATTTCTTATAACACTTTTCTAAGAACTGTTAAATTAGTCCAAAGGAATAAACAACATGATACCTACCAATGAGAGCACTCAAATATACGGCGCCACCATTAACATGACTCACAGAATGCTGGCCTTGATTATCTTTACCGCTTGCATCACAACAACAGCGATTCTGAATGTTATGCCCTCAATGCTATTTCTTGCGTTTACTACCACTGCCTTTTTAGGATGGAGCTTTCACAAGCCCCTACTCACCTTTTTCGGCGCACTGAAAGAAGAGCATCAGCGAGAGATTCAACCCAATCTTGCAGAACAAGTAATCCATATTAAGCAACTAAAAGGGTTTCGTAAAAACAGCTCTTTACGTGCATTTTATGGTAATGCAGCGAATCACGCAGATATTGGTGACGGCAACATCATTAGCTTTCCCTCATCTACCCCACAAAATAGACACCAGTAAGTGATTTAGCTGATTGTGGTTTATCCTGTAGCGATATAGCGTTAAAGTAAGCGCCTCTTTTCTTAGCGTTAATATTTTAACCATGAATTCTCAGCCTTACTACATTGTCCCTTTCTGTGCCAAAGAGCCTCTTACGCTCTATCAAGACAAGCACCTGCTCTTAGTTTCTAAACCAGAGTTCCTCCTATCTGTTCCTGGTCGAGCGCCAGAAAACAAAGATTGCCTGATTACACGGCTTCAAAGAGAACACCCAAGTGCCAGCATTGTCCATCGCCTTGATCTCGACACCTCTGGCATTATGATTATCCCTTTGGAAAAAAGTGCTCACAGCCATATCAGTCGTCAGTTTCAGGAAAGGCAGATCACTAAACACTATACCGCCGAAGTGTTTGGCCTCATCGATGAAGATAATGGCTGCATAGAATTACCCATCGCTAAAGATTGGCCCAACCGCCCTAAACAAAAAATAGATTTTGAAAAAGGCAAATCCGCTGTCACCCACTGGCAGGTTCTAAAACGGTTTCCCAAAGAAAATAAAACACGTTTACTACTAAAACCTGTTACAGGCCGCACTCACCAGCTTCGCATTCATCTTCGTGAAATAGGTCATCCCATCCTGGGTTGTGATATGTACGCACACAAAGAGGCACTAGAACGCTCCCCCAGGCTCTTACTTCACGCTACCTACATCACATTCACGCACCCCATCAGTGGAAAGGTACTCTTCGGATACTGCCCACCTGAATTTTAACTTATGAATCGCAACTATTTAGCTCACGTCAAAACTCTCGCATAACGGCGTTAAAAAATGATCATTTATACGTATAAACGCACATTTTTCGCCTTGTTCTACTCAAATTTGAACGCAATCTGAAAAGTTACTGGGCTCGCGAATAGTTACTATGAATCTTGTATTACTGACTGAAGAGGATTTTCAACAGGGTAATCTCGTTTCCCTGACCGGTGAGCGCGCAGAGCACATCATTAAAACCATTCGCGTAAAGATTGGGGATAGCCTCACCGTTGGCCTAATAAACAACCTCATGGGTATAGGTATAGTTACCGAGCTCAGCAACACCACTGTCACCCTCTGCGTTGAGCTTAACAGCCAAGCGCCCACCCCTTTGCCTGTCAGACTGATACTTGCTCTCCCCCGCCCGAAGGTGCTCAGGCGAACTATCGCTGCCTGTAGTTCTTTTGGCATCAAGGAGTTTGTGCTGATTAATAGCTACAGAGTCGAAAAAAGCTACTGGAATTCACCACTCCTACAGCCTGAACAACTTAACAAGCACCTCACCCTGGGTCTAGAACAAGCGAAAGATACGATTTTACCAAGCATCCGCCTTGCAAAACGCTTTAAGCCCTTTGTTGAAGATGAGCTATCCTCACTGCTTGAAAGCTCAAAAGGAATAGTTGCCCATCCCTACGCAGATGATCACTGCCCTAAAAACACCTCGGGCCACATAACCTTGGCAGTTGGCCCCGAAGGGGGGTTTATCCCTTATGAAATAGATAAACTCGCTGAAGCGGGTTTTCAAAGTATCTCCCTAGGGCCGCGCATACTCAAAGTAGAAACAGCCATTCCTTTCCTACTTGGGAAGCTGTTATAGAATGATTCAAATTGCGACAATTTGACGCAGGGCTTTACTTTCCTTCCTGCTGGAATCTATGAGATATTAAAGGTCTCTCGTCGCTATTCAGTGAAACAGTGCCCTTATAACTGTTCAAATTGCATTCAAATTTGAACAAAACAAAAAATGTGCGTTTTATACATAAATGATCATTTTTAATGTCGTTATATACAAACTTGGAGCGCAAGCTGGATAATTACTGGCTCGTAAAAAAGTAAAGCCTATGCCACCCAGCATTCTATTTTCATCGATCCATCGTCAAAACCTTTTCCGGCTCAGCGTGTTAAGAAGCTTTTATCTTATTAGCCTACTCTTGACCATTTTTTTCAATAACTCCCTATCAAGCAAAGACCTCTATATCCCTGGCCTGCTTTACACGCTATCAATACTGCTGATGGTTAGCATTCTCACTTATTATTATCTCCTTAAAACAGAGTATGTCAGTGAAAATACGCTACTTTTTCACATTCTTATCGATGTAGTCGGTGTTTTTTTCTTACTTTATTTCTTTGGTGGTTATGCCAACCCCTTTGTGTTTTATCTACTTATTCCTTTAACTATCGCAGCGGCATCTCTTTCCCAGTCAAAAGTGGCCATCGTTTTTGCAAGCGCAGTGCTCGCATACAGCTTACTTATGACACCGTTCTATTTTCACGAACCCGGAGTGAGCTCTCCCCACCACGGTCAAAGTAGTGAATTTGGTTCTCACTTGGTCGGCATGTGGGCCAGCTTTTTATTCAGCGCGGTACTGTTAAGCGTATTTTTACACACCATGAACCGCGCACTGCAAAAGAAGGAACAGGAAATAAACCGCCAAAAAGAG
>JAESUE010000057.1 GCA_016763235.1 Pseudomonadales bacterium | reverse complement strand
CATAATTGAGTTGGTAGAAAGGGGTAGGGATGCCAGTTTTCTATTTTCAGCTCAGTATTTCTTTCTTTTGCCATTATACTGCTCTGGTAGGTGCTCGATTGCTAATGATGAGTAGCTGTCTTTATGCATGAGACTTGCCTCCGTTTTTAACACTGCTATGCACGAATTTGAGCGGGCTGATGAGTAGTTGCGATATTTTATATATTCTAATACATGAAGTTTTAATAAACCTTACTCTATATTTTGCACCTGCTCGCGCATCTGCTCGATTAATACTTTCAGTTCCACCGATGCCAAGGTGTTGTCGATATTGTTTGATTTTGATGCCAGGGTGTTGGCCTCGCGATTGAATTCTTGCATGATGAAATCGAGGCGTCGTCCCACTGCTCCGCCTTTTTCCAGTATGCGGGCGACTTCCTCGCAGTGGTGCTGGAGGCGATCTAGTTCTTCGCTAATATCCAGTTTTTGGGCCATGATGACCAGCTCTTGCTCGATGCGTTCGCTGCGGGTTTCCAGATCAAATTCCTTCAGGCGGGAGAGCAGTTTATCACGGTAGGCCTTGTTGAGCTCGGGGCAGCGCTCGCGGATTTCTCGGGTTTGTTGTTGAATCGACTGATTTCGTTGTTGTAAGAATCCGCATAAGGCTTGGCCCTCCCGCTCACGGCTTGCGCTTAAATCATTAAGCGTCATACCAAGCAATTCGAGTGTTTTTTCTTCCAGCAAAGAGCTGTTCTCTTGTGTTTGCTGGGTGGCACCTGGCCATTGAAGTAATTCGATGGCGGATAAGGGCGCGGGCTTGCTAAGCTTTTGATTAAGGGCTTCACAATGCTGGACAAGGTTGTCTAGCAGGGTCTGGTTGATGTGAATATCACTTTGTTCGCCGCCCAGATGGCTTAGCTTTAGGGAACACTCAATTTTGCCGCGCTGGAGGTGGCTTTTGATCTGTTTGCGCACAAGCTCTTCAAGGTGACGAAGGTTGTCGGGAAGACGAATGGCCAGTTCGAGGTAGCGGTGGTTGACGGTGCGTATTTCCCAGATTATTTGGGTTTCATTAAGATGAGCTTGCTGCCTTGAAAAGCCGGTCATGCTGTGAATCATGGGTTTTTCTTCCTCTGATGTGGGTGCCTTGCCTGTAGTTTAGGGCGATATTGAAGCAGCTCTTGGTTCATGCGGCAATTGCTTTTCTCTATTTGGAGGCTATCGTTGGAACCCAGCATGGTCTTTAATTCTGTTTGGGCTTGAATTTGAGTGGTCGGAAGGTTCGCTGAATAGTGATCAAATGTTTATACTAGGCGTCGATTTCAGAGGCTTGGTGGCGAACCGGCTTTTTGATGTTTTTTCAGCCCTTCATTTAATAGGAATCAGTCTTTATGCGTCCAAGTGGCCGAGCACCCGACCAATTACGAGATATCAAAATTACCCGAGAGTATACCTGTCATGCGGAAGGTTCTGTGTTGGTAGAATTCGGTAACACCAAAGTGCTTTGTAACGCTTCGGTTGATCCGGGTGTGCCACGTTTTATGAAAGGTAAGGGCCGCGGATGGGTTACGGCAGAGTATGGCATGTTGCCACGTTCTACCAATTCACGGATGCGTCGAGAAGCGTCTCAGGGTAAGCAAGGTGGGCGGACATTAGAAATTCAGCGTTTAATCGGGCGATCTTTACGTGCTGCCACAAATTTAAAGGCGATGGGTGAAAACACAATCACTCTCGATTGCGATGTCATTCAGGCCGATGGCGGTACTCGTACGGCAGCCATAACGGGTGCCAGCGTGGCATTGGTCGATGCGTTTACGTATATGTTGAATAAAAAAATGGTGAAGAATGACCCTCTGATCGGCCTTATTGCGTCGGTTTCAGTGGGTGTTTACAAGGGGTCGCCAGTGCTGGATCTTGATTATATTGAAGACTCTAATGCCGATACCGATATGAACGTGGTAATGACGCAGCAGGGAGGTTTTGTGGAAATACAGGGTACAGCGGAAGGTGAATCTTTTAGCCGAGCAGAAAATGATGCGCTGCTAGATTTGGCTGAGAAAGGGATTCAGGATTTAGTTAAAATTCAACAGCATGCGTTGCAGTGGTAAGCGTGATGCAGGATTATCAACGAGAGTTTATCCGCTTTGCTATCGACCACCAAGTCTTACGATTTGGTGAGTTTACCCTTAAATCAGGGCGTATCAGCCCCTATTTCTTTAATGCCGGTTTGTTTAATACTGGGCAAGCGATTGCTCGGCTCGGGCAGTTCTACGCCGAGGCAATTCAGAATTCAGGGATTGATTATGATGTGATTTTTGGGCCGGCGTATAAAGGAATTCCCATCGCGACAACTATGGCGGTGGCGTTGGCAGATAAATTTGGCGTTGATAAGCCTTTTGCGTTTAATCGTAAAGAGGCTAAGAATCACGGCGAAGGTGGTAGCATCGTAGGCGCGGAGCTGATTGGGAAAGTGTTGATTGTAGACGATGTCATTACTGCGGGTACCGCCGTGAGAGAAGTTATGGCTTTGCTGGAAACGCTCAATGCGAAGCCAGCGGCAGTGCTGGTGGCGATGGATCGACAGGAGCGTGGAGCAGGCGACTTGTCAGCGATACAGGAAGTGGAGCAGCAATTTGGTATTCCCGTTGTAAGTATTGTCACCTTGGATCATTTGGTGGAATATCTTGCGAAAGACCCAGAAAATGATGTGCATCTGCGATCTATGAAACGTTACAGAGCTGATTACGGGGTTTGTTAAACGGAGTTATTGCGCCCCGTTGCTCTTAATCCCTAGGGTTTCGTAGCCGTAACACCTCAGCTCACGCTCAAATTTGAACAGTTACAGGGTTCGCTGAGTAGTTACTCGTAGCCTTGTATTTGGGCTAGACTTTAGTCATGCCTTATTCCTTCGCGTCTATTTTGTTGAATATAGACGCGTTTTCTGTTTACTTTTTTTGCTCGATAGGACTTTCGTTTGCACTACAAATTGTCTGTTCGTCGCCTTGCCTGTTTGATAATAATGACTTTATTGTCACTGGATGTGTGGGCGGGGCGTTTGTACCAATATAAAGATGATGAGGGTAAAACAGTACTTAATGATCGCGTACCAAACGCTGCTATCCATAAAGGCTACAGGGTGCTCAATGATAAAGGGTATTTAATTGAAGTGGTGCCTCCGGCTATGACGGAAGAGCAAAAGAAGCGTTTTCATGACGAAAAAAGGCAGCAGAAGGTTTTAAAAAAACTACTTAAAACTTACTCTAGCCCTGAGGATGCGGAGCTGGCCAGGGATCGTCAGCTGGATATGCTTGATAGTCAAATTGGTGTAAAAAACGGCGTTATTGCTCGGCTGCAAGGGCAAATGAAAAGGGAAACCGAAAAGGCTGCAGGTCTTGAGCGACGGGGTAAAAAAGTTCACGCGGTTATCGTAGAAAAGCTAGAAAGGCTCGATAGACAGGTAGATGTGGCGAAGCAGGACATTGCCAAGAGGGAGTTGGAGAAGGAAGGAACGCGAGTGCGTTTTGAGAAAGATATTCAGCAGTTGAGGAAGCTGCTGAATAAGCCTGCTAAGAGTTTAAAAACTAAGGCAGCTGAATAGTTACAAATTAAGAGGTTCCCTGAGTCGGGATATTTGAAAAAAGGTTTTGGGAGAGGTGCTGCCACTGTAGCTGCCAGTTGGTAGTTGGCATGCGCTTAAAGCCACTGCGTACGAATTGACTGATGCGACCTTCCATGGCGGAGAAAATTAGGTTTGCGGCGGCAGAGGCCGGCATACTGGAAACCATGCCTTCTTCTTCTGCATCACTAATCGTCTTACTGAGCAAGGCCTCTAGTCGTTCGTTCATCTCCAGCGCTTTTGATCTGAGGCGCTCAGCTTTACCTGTTAAAGCATCACCAGAAAGAATCCGGCTCATGCCGGGGTTGGCTTCCGAAAATGACAGTATTGTAGAGAGCGCCTGTTCGCAGTAGTCCAAGGCATTGTTGGCATCACGGCGGAGGTCACTCAAGCTGCTGAACAGGGTTTCTTCGACTTGATCTATTAAGCCTTCAAATATTTTTGTTTTGCTTGGGAAATGGCGGTAAATAGCGGCTTCGGACATTCCCACTTCCGTAGCCAACTTGGCTGTAGTCACGCGCCCACCAGGGTTTTTCCCCAATATATTTGCGAGAGAGTTGAGTATCAGCTGGCGTTTGCAGGTTTTGATTCGTCCGGGCATATGGCGGCCTCTTTATTGTTCTATCTTTGGGCTGGGCTTCGTACTTATGACTGGTTCGTAATGAGCGTGCCGACCCCAGTATCGGTAAAAACCTCAAGCAATAAGGCGTCACGTACCCTACCGTCAATAATGTGCGCGCTTACAGTGCCGCTTTTGACGGCATCCAGTGCGCAGTTTATTTTAGGTAGCATACCACCGTAGATGGTTCCGTCGGCGATTAGATCATCCACTTGCTTGGTGGTCAAGCCAGTTAGGATGTTACCAGCTTTATCTTTCAGGCCTGCAACATTAGTCAGTAGCAGTAGTTTCTCAGCGCGCATAACTTCGGCAATTTTACCTGCTACTAAGTCCGCGTTGATATTGTAAGACATGCCTTTTTCGTCAACCCCTATGGGCGCTATAACCGGAATAAAATTACTTTGCACCAGCATGTCGATAACACTGGTGTCGATGGATTGAACTTCTCCCACATGGCCGATATCGATGATTTCCGGGGCCATCAAATCTTTGTTAATTTTATTGATATGCAGTTTTTTTGCACGTATTAGCGGCCCATCTTTGCCACTAAGGCCAATAGCTCTTCCGCCATTATGGTTAATAAGGTTCACGATATCTTTATTGACCAGTCCCCCGAGAACCATTTCAACCACATCCATGGTTTCGCTGTCGGTGACACGCATACCATCAACGAATTCGCTTTTCTTGCCGATTTTACTGAGTAGTTCTCCGATCTGAGGGCCGCCGCCATGCACCACTACGGGGTTAATACCCACCAGCTTCATCAAGACAATATTTTGGCGAAACTGGTTTTAAGGGCTTCGTCGGTCATGGCGTTGCCGCCATATTTGATGACAATCGTTTTGCCGCTGAATTTGCGAATATAGGGCAGCGCCTCAGTCAGGACCTGGGCTGTTATTTCTGGGCTGACAGTGCTTTGTGCAGGGTTTTCCACGTTCAATGAGACCTCGATAATGCGAGAAGAGAGCTGTATGCGAGGTTTTTTCCTCGACCAAGGGTGTCTTGAAATGCTTGGCGTGAGTAATTTCGCCTTTTCGATAGTGGATACTACCGAAAAGCGCCACTCTATTCGAGTTTTAGGAGGAGTCGCCCCGAGGGCCTAGAAATTATATACCCGTGCAGTTAGTGATATAAGCGTGTAAATAAGGCCGGACGTACGATCGTAATGGGCATAGCCCAGGTTAAACATCGGTATTAATGATGAGGTTTTTATCCACCATAAGGAGCTGCTTTTGGAATAAGGCTTTTATTTGCTCCAATGCTTCTTCATTCTCGGCTTCGAAGCGTGCGGTCAGTGCGGGGGTGGTGTTGGATGCGCGAACCAGTCCCCAAGCCTTTGGGAAGTCGACACGTATGCCATCAATGTGTTGATTTTCCCGCTGCCAAATTGTCCTTTTTCTACCAGCGATTCAATAATTTGGAATTTTCGATCTTCAGGAACAGGGATTAGGATTTCAGGTGTTGCAAGGCTTTCGGGTAAGTCTGCAAAAACTTGCTCAACCCCCTCGCTTTCGGTGGATAAAATTTCCAATAAACGTGCTCCGCAATAGAGAGCATCATCAAAGCCGAACCATCTGTCGTTAAAGAAGATGTGTCCACTCATTTCTCCTGCGAGTGAGGCATTCATTTCTTTTAGCTTGCCCTTGATCATTGAGTGGCCGGTTTTCCACATCAAAGGGCGTCCACCGAGGTTGGTGATCAGTTCCGGTAAGCGGCGGCTGCACTTTACATCGAAGATGATGTCGGCCCCGGGGTTACGAACCAGTAAATCTTTGGCATAAAGCATCATCAGGCGATCAGGCCAGATAACTTTTCCTGAGGGGGTGACAATACCAATGCGATCCCCGTCGCCATCAAAGGCGATGCCGATGTCCGCGTCATGTTCTTTAACGGCAGCCTTTAGTGCCGTTAGGTTTTCTTCACGGCTGGGGTCTGGGTGATGATTGGGGAAGTTTCCATCAATTATCTTGTAAGAATGAAAATGCCACTGGTTGATAGTCTAACGATATATCTACCGTAAACTTAGTGCTATTAAACTGGCTAACATCAATTT
>JAESUE010000056.1 GCA_016763235.1 Pseudomonadales bacterium | reverse complement strand
GGAGAAGCCTAGCCGCCACAATAGCTTCGAGCGATTCTCGGACCAGAGAAAACTTCGGGCCATTTGGCGCCGAATGGGCTTTAAGAAAAATACCATTCGGCGATTTGAAAGCTCTTAAGAAAGCAATTAATAAAAATACCGCGGCCTTCATCGTGGAGCCAATTCAGTCAGAAGCAGGGGTAATAGTTCCCAAACCAGCTACCATGCCCGTGACGATACCCAGAGCCGAAGGTTTTCCAAATCGCACCCACTCCAAGGTCATCCAAGTTAATGCTCCCACGGAAGCAGAAATATGTGTCACCAACATTGCCATTGCGGCATTACCATTAGCAGCCAACGCGCTACCACCATTAAAGCCAAACCATCCAACCCAGAGCATACCCGCACCCGTTACTGTCATGGTCATATTATGAGGAGGCATAGGAACTCTACCGAAGCCTTCTCTCGGCCCCAAATAAATAGCTGCAACCAAAGCAGACACACCCGCAGTAATATGAACAACCGTGCCACCCGCAAAATCTAGTAAGCCCATCTCCCCGAGCCAACCACCACCCCAAACCCAGTGGGTGACAGGCGAGTACACTAGCAGGCTCCAAGCATCGCTAAAAACCAGCATACCGGAAAACTTTATTCGCTCAGCAAAACCACCCACGATGAGAGCTGGCGTAATTACGGCAAAAGTGAGCTGGAACAATGCAAAAAGAATCTCAGGAATATCACCGGTCAGGCTTTCTCGGTCAATCCCCGAGAACATGACTTTCCCCAACCCGCCGATCCAGGCTGACCCCTCGGCGAAGGCAAGTGAATACCCACAAATCAGCCATATCACGGATACAGCGCAGGTGATGGCAAAGCACTGCATCAATACAGACAGCACGTTCTTAACCCGAACCAGGCCACCGTAAAAAAGCGCTAAACCAGGAAGTGTCATCATTAGTACGAGCGCGGTAGAAATCAGAACCCAAGAGGTGTTCCCAGCATTTAGCTCCGCCCCCTCGCTCGCAAAAACTGTCGCAGAAGAAAAAGCCGCGCAGAAGAAAAGAGTTATTTTAAGCATATCCCCAACCCTGATTTATTAAATGAGAGAGCTCGCACCGCAACAGCGCGCGCAGAATATTTCGGTGCGCAGCACGCACAAAAAGGAGGCATACTAAAGCAAGCTTAAAAATTTGACAAATAGCTTTTGAAAACAAGAGGAAAGTGGCTGTGCATTCGACAGGCCCAGAGAAAGCTAAGGTTTAAATGAAAACGTAACTATTCAGCTCACGCCAAAGGCTGACATGAGCACAAAACCTCAAGAGGGAAGTTTTATCAACTCTACCCAATAATCAAGATTCTCAATTTGAGGATACCTTGGGGCCAAGGGGCCTATGCCGTGGGCATGTAGACCCGAGCCTAACTTTGCTATTTTTGATTTCACATAAGTAAGCACTGAGTCAGCGGCATAGGCTGATTGCTTCAAGGCCACGGCAATATCGCCGCGAGGTTTGGAATGCGCAACAAGCGTAAACCCTTGCTCAGGGTTTTGACTTATCCACTGTAGCAAGTCATCTAGAACAGACTGACTGCGCTCTATATTTAGCTCACCAGAAGAGGAAAAAACCAAGCCTTTTAGCACAACAAAACCTGCCGTGGATAGCCGCGAAAAGTCTTGCTCTTCTCCGCCTAGGCTATCCTCAATATCAATAAAATCAAGATGGAGGTAATTTTTTTTATTGCCCCGCTGAACAAAATACAAAGCAATGTAATCCACTTTCGACGCTGAAGGCGCGCGCAAGGCAACGTATCGCTGGGTATCTACAAGCCCATTAAGCACCTTCTGGGAAAATATCTTATTTGCCCAATGACTGTTGCTGCCACATGCTCGTGATTCACAATGGTAGAGTGTCTGGTACTGTTCTCGCTCTATAAAAAAATCCAGATAATGATGAAAGACTTCACTGGGCGAATAGTCACGCTTTATTTCGTAGGTTAAGTGTGTAACCTCGCCGATGAGCTTCTTTTCATACTCTGGATGCAAGCTCCCTTCTTTTCTTTTTAACGTCCCCAAGGGCAATCTGTACGGTGATTTCCCCACGCTGGCTTTTTCACTCAGTAAAACTGCCTCAGGAAACGCATCAAAGTTCGGGAAATATTTTTTGACTTGAGCGTTTGCAACACCACTGATAAAAAATAAGCACGCGATAAATAAAACACAGGGCGTCCTAATCAATAAAGGGTTTTCCATTTCGTTTTTTCCTTAATCCGCTCTATAACGTTGACACAGGCTAGATATTCTCTGCTAACAATCGTGCAAAGGTATATGCTGCGTCTCAAAAAAATCAGCCACAATTTTCGCGACGTCACCACTCTGCGCTTCCATATGCAAGTGATGGCCTCCTGGCAAATATTCCACGCGAAGGTTTTTGTGCGCACTTATCCGCTCGTGCATTTCTGCTTCATCACGAGGAACCCCTTCCTCCGCAAGTATTAAGCACGAAGGCGCTGTCACGGTTCGAATGTAAGAACAAAACTCATTATGACTCGCCGCTGAGGAAGAAATAAAGCGCAATCGCGGGTCAGAACGAAATGTTACGCCATCGGCATGGCGCCGAGAACCACGATCACAAAGCAAACGTGCTGCAGGTTCTTCTATTTTAAAAAAGCCATTTACCCGCGCCTGTGTTGCCGCATCCAAATCAGGATAAACAGGGGCTTTTTTTTGCCGTAGCCCAATGGTTTTACGAAATGCTGTTTGAGCCAGTATAGGGATTGTTTCCGGCGCCACCATGCTGGGCGCACCGAATCCTTCCAAAAGCATTAATTTATTCACCAGAGTCGGTTCCGTACCGGCTGCCATCAGTGATATGTGGGCCCCCATAGAGTGCCCCATTAAACTGAATTTATCCCAGCCGAGCTGATTGGACAATTCAAGCACATCAAATACATATTCATTAAAGTAATAATGTCCCCAACCAGGACGGTGGTCACTCAATCCATGCCCGGCCAAATCAATGGCACAAATGCGGAGCTTTGGTAATTGAAGGGCCAACAGATCAAAACTGGCGGCGTTATCCAGCCAACCGTGAAGCGCGATCACCCGCTCGCCATCTTCTGGCCCCCAAACCTTGGCATGAATTTGTAATCCATTGACGTTAAAGCTTTGTGCTTTCCACATCATTTTGTCTTTATTTATAGTCACTTTTTTTATTAATCCAAAAATTTATTAATCAATGATGCAACCTCGCCAGACTGACCGTCAAGATGAAGGTGATGCCCACCCGGTAAGGTTTCAATTGTTAAGTCCGAGAGCTGTCCCTTTCTTGTATCCAAACCCATAAATGGGAGAGGTATTCCCTCGTCACCCAGTATTAAACATGTAGGTGCCGTCACAGCATTGATCAGCAAGTGAATTTCTTCTTCGGGGAAGCGTAAAGGAGAGAAGTAACGCAGGCGTGGATCAGAGCGCCAGGCCCAGCCATCTGCAAGCTCTTTGGTGCCGCGCTGACACAATATTTCAGCGGCTTGACGACTCACAACGGTTCCCCCCACCATCCGCTTGTCGACGATGGTATTCCACTCACCGTAGACCAAATGGCGTTCGGGTTTGTATGTTTTCATTTTCGCAACTGCAGAACGAATTTGGGATGCAGCCACGGAAGCTGGTCGAGTATGAGGGCCAAACCCTTCAATTAATACCAGTTTCTTTACTCTCTCTGGAAAAATCCCCGCCAGCATAAGGGAGACATTAGCGCCCAGGGAGTGGCCAATCAGATTAAACGAGGGCCAGCCTAAGCTATCCGCAACGGCTATAGCATCAGCAATATAGTCGGTGATGTAATAGTGAGAACCAAGAGAACGGTGATCACTAAAACCGTGTCCCGCCATGTCTATGGCACAAAAATTAAGATTGCCAAGCTCCGGAGCCAACTTATCGTAGGTGCCGGCATTATCAAGCCACCCATGAAGCCCTAGCGTTGGAATACCGCTTTCATCACCCCAGGATTTTAGCCCGAAATTCAAGCCATTAGCATAAATTGTTGTATCTTTGCGATGTATCAAGCTCTCATGCTCCTCGTATAGGGCGCTAAGTTTAGTAACGACTCAGCAAACTCTGTAACTGTTCAGACTGCGTTCAAATTTGAGTAGAATAAGGCGAAAAATGTGCGCTTATAGGTATAAATGATCATTTTTTAACGCTGTTATGCACGAATTTGAGCGTGAGCTGAATCGTTACACACTTTTTCACCACAGTTATTTTAGTGTTTACCCTTTCCAGACAGGCTGTCGTTTTTCCTTAAATGCTGCAATACCCTCTTTTGCGTCTTCTGTTTTTAAGGTTTTATCCAGCATTTCTTTTAAGTAAGGAATAGCCTCGTCAAAATCGAGGGACTCCTGCTGGTAAAAAGCCTCTAGCCCAAAACGAATTGCAGCCGGTGCCACTTGAGCAAGCTCTGCCGCAAGATTATCTGTTTCAAGTGCTAACTCATCGCTTTGCACAACCTGTGTCACCAAGCCCTGCTGTTCGGCAGATGTTGCATCAAGCGGGTAAGCCCGCATCATAAAATCCAGCGCTGGCCGCCGAGGCATTACTCGCATCAAACCAGCCATTACCATAAAAGGCCATAACCCACGCTTTACTTCCGGCGCACTAAATTTTGCCTCATCGGAAGCGATTACATGGGTCGCATTGCATATCATCAATAAGGAACCGGCCATTGCAACGCCTTGCACCGAAACAATAATAGGTTTACAGGCAGCACGCATTTTTATCGGCAAATCATTGAGTTCACCAATGTAAGGAATCCCCGTGGTGGGGGCGAAGTTTTTATTGCTGAAATCCATCAGGTCTGCTCCAGCACAAAAAACAGCCCCTTCTGAACGAATGACTACAACCCGAACTTCATTATTCTGGCGCGCCAGATCCAAACAATAAACCAACTCATTTGCCATAATTCGATCAATGGCGTGACGCTTTTCAGGGCGGTTTAGGGTAATAGTGAGGGTGTGTGCACGATATTCCACCCTTGTGTGTAAAAACAGTTTGGCGCAAATCAGAGTGGTATCAAATTTTTTAGCGGAGGAATTTCCCATAAACGGCAGCCATCATCCATAATGCAGTGTAGTTATTTAATATTAAGGAACTGTAACACCTCAGCTCACGCTCAAATTCGTGCATAACAGCGTTAAAAAGTGATCATTTAACCGTATAAACTCACATTTTTCGCCTTGTTCTGCCCAAATTTGAACGCAATCTGAGCAGTTACAGAGTTCGCTGAGTAGTTACAAGGAACCTTTTTATTCGAAAGGTCTCGTCAAAGTATGGATGAAAGCCATGAAACAAGCCATGATCAAACAAATACTTGCAGGTAATTTTGCGGAAGATGCAACCATCACCATCAAAGGCTGGATTCGCACCCGGCGTGACTCAAAAGGGGGTTTCTCCTTTCTCAGCATCAGTGATGGCAGTTGCTTTTCACCGTTACAGGTTATCGCAGATAACAGTCTCAACAACTATTCCGATGAGATCATGCGCCTCACCGCCGGGTGCAGTGTTATTGCTACAGGGAAATTAGTACGCTCCCAAGGCAAAGGGCAAAGCTATGAAATTCAGGCAAGCTCAGTGACCGTCACCGGTTGGGTAGAAGACCCTGAGACCTATCCCATCTCCCCCAAACATCACACCATGGAACATCTTCGCAGCGTTGCCCATTTACGCCCCCGCAGCAACACCTTTGGTGCTGTTACCCGTGTTCGCCATCACCTTGCTCAAGCCATTCACCGCTATTTTCATGAGCAGGGTTTTTATTGGGTCAACACCCCTATTATCACCGGCAGCGATTGCGAAGGCGCGGGGGAAATGTTTCGTGTTAGCACCCTTGATGCAGAAAACCTTCCCCGTACCCAGCAAGGGCAAGTGGACTACAGCGAAGACTTCTTCGGTAAAGAAGCGTTTCTGACGGTTTCTGGTCAACTTAACGTGGAGAGTTATTGTTTAGCCATGTCGAAGGTGTATACCTTTGGCCCCACTTTTCGCGCCGAAAATTCTAACACCAGTCGCCATCTTGCTGAATTTTGGATGGTGGAACCCGAAATCGCTTTTGCAGATTTATCCGATATTTCCGACTTAGCGGAATCCTTCCTCAAATACGTCCTAGGTGCCGTGCTGGAAGAGCTTCCAGACGACATGGGCTTCTTTGCCTCTCGCATCGACAAAGAGGCCATCAGCCGTATTGAATCTGTGCTACACACACCGTTCGAAAGAATCGATTATGGCGATGCCATCAACATCCTTCAGCGTACAAAACATACGTTTGAATACCCGGTGAAATGGGGTGTCGATTTACAGTCAGAACATGAGCGCTACTTATGCGAAAAACATGTAAAAGGCCCGGCTATCATCATGAATTACCCCAAGGATATTAAAGCATTTTACATGCGCCTTAATGATGATGAAAAAACCTGCGCAGCAATGGATATTATTGTACCTGGCATTGGGGAAATCATTGGCGGCAGCCAGCGTGAAGAGCGACTAGATGTTCTCACCGCACGCATGTTACAAAGCGGTTTAAACCCCGAGCACATGGATTGGTATCTTGATTTGCGGCGCTACGGCAGCGTGCCGCATGGTGGCTTTGGCTTAGGCTTTGAGCGCTTAATCAATTACATCACGGGCCTAGAGAATATTCGTGATGCGATTCCTTTTCCCAGAACACCAAAACATGCGCCTTATTAGAAACATCGCTGTAACGACTCAGCGAACTCTGTAAAAGATCCGTTCAGAATAATAATGTGATGACTCTGCGTAAGAAATTTCTTGCGCGGGGTTACAAGCGACGAGCCATCCAGTATGAGGATTTCCAATAAGGATTATCCAAACTAGAAAGGGTTACGCCCCGACTGGTGGACGCATGTATAAAATGTCTTTCACCCATATAAATACCAACATGGCGTGTAAAAACCGCTGTCTTGAAAAACACCAAATCTCCAACGCGAATATTTCTTTTTCTTATGGATTGACCCAAGGAGACTTGCTCCTTCGTACTGCGAGGCAAATTAATAGCAAACTTATCTCTGAAAGTCACCACCACAAAACCCGAGCAGTCGATACCCGACTTCGATAAACCACCTAAGCGGTAATTCACACCACGCCAATGAGAATATTGTTCCTGGAGCCTTGCCTCAATCTTGGTGGCACCAAGGCGAGACCACTGTTTAACACCGCTGCCGCTGAGTGTTGAACTTGATAAAGACGCACAACCAGAAAACAAAACCAGCAGGCATAATACCCCCCACTGCACGCCAAGCAGCTCTTTTACTCGATTTTTATCAAACACGTTAAGGTTTCCCCCCGAAGCAATCCCATCCAACCTTAAGGGCACCCCTAAGATAAGAATAAAACCAGACCTGAGAAGTATAGCAAGCCCTGCCCAACAGCCTAATCCCCTTAAATTAAACAAGGGAAAACAGCGCTCTAGAAAACTCATTGTAGCGTGCCACGCTATCGCCTTTTCCTGAAACACCCGTTAGAATACCAAACGCTACAGCACCAACCCATCTCTAAAATCACAAGGAGAACACCATGAGCTTTGAACTTCCTCCACTACCCTACGAAATTGATGCACTTGAGCCACACATCAGCAAAGAAACTTTAGAGTTTCATTACGGCAAGCATCACCAAACCTATGTCACCAACCTAAACAACCTTGTGGCAGGAACTGAAAACGAAGGTAAATCTCTAGAAGACATTATCAAAAACGCCAGCGGTGGTATTTTTAACAACGCGGCTCAAATTTGGAACCACACTTTTTACTGGAACTGCCTCAGCCCCAACGACGGCGGCGAGCCAACAGGTGCGCTGGCAGAAGCCATTAACAAAACTTTCGGTTCTTTTGCAGAATTCAAAGAACAGTTCAGCAAAACCGCCATCACCACTTTTGGTTCTGGCTGGGGCTGGTTGGTTAAAAACAGTGATGGCAGCTTGGCCTTAACCAGTACCAGCAATGCTGGCACCCCTCTAACAGAAGGCCAAACTCCACTACTCACTTGTGACGTATGGGAACACGCCTACTATATCGATTTTAGAAATGCCCGCCCTAAATACGTGGCAACTTTCTGGAATCTTGTAAACTGGGAATTTGCTTCTCAGAATTTTGCTGGTTAATGGCAAAATTGTGGTCAAGGGGCCTACGCCCTTTGACCAAACATCATGCTTAACATCACCCGTTCGAAAAACTCCCTCTCCTCCTTCCCCTGCACGCATCACTCACGTATTTCTCACCCATTTCTTTTCCTGCTATTACTGATATACAGCACAATACTTAGCGCGGAAGGATTCAAATCAAACCCAAGCAGATTTACACTCTGGCAAACAAATGCCGGCGGTAATGATGTTCATATTTACGATATCAAAAGCCATCAACTTATCAAACGCCTCGACGTCGGCCCACAGCCTCATGGCATTGCCTATGCTTCTGAAGCGAAACAGGTGCTCATTACTCTGGAAAAAAAGCGAGAGCCCAATGGGGAACTTATATGGGTTAACCCACATAATTTTGAAATAAGCCATCGACTTACAATTTGCCGAAAACCCCAAGCCTTAGCGGTGACACCCGATGGAAAATGGATTTATATTCCCTGTAGAGATGGACACTATTGGGTTATAGATGGCATACAAAGAAAGTTAGTCAAAAAAATTCATACTGGTGGATTGCCCCACAACACTATTATTTCACCCGACGGCCACTTTGCCTACTTATCCCCCATGGGTAGCCCCCGCGAAGTTAGCATTATTGACATTAAAGCCAATCACCAATTAATTGGTACATTACCTTTTTCAAACTCCCTCAGGCCATCCGCATTAAGCGCCGATGGCCACTATTTTTTTCAGCACGTCGATAGTCTCAACGGCTTTGAAGTCGCTGATATTCCGAGCAAAACATTTAAGAAACGCGTACACCACGAAAATGATCTCGGTATTTATACAGCTATCGGCCCACTCGGCTGGCTGAAAGTGAAGGGCTTAAATAAAATTGGCTTCCAGCGTTGCCACGGCCTAGCAATACGCCCAGACCAAAGGGAAGTTTGGTCCACCTGCGGAAGAAACTTAAACATCCATCGATTAAGCCCCCCATTTATGCAAACACATACTCTGCACTTACCTGGAGCGGGTTACTGGCTGACTTTTTCACCTGACAGTAAGCTGGCATTTATAGCCCTAAAGGATAAACAGTCTGTTGTTGTAATGGATACAACATTAAAAAAAATAGCGTGGCATTATAAAGCTGGTGAGAAGCCAAAACGGAATATTATTGTACCGTCAGAGACGCTCTGATTTTCAAAACAAGCATTAAAACCACCGCAATCCATCAACCCCGCTATAAAAAACCACTTCCTTATCACTATGTTCTATATACCTATAGTAATTTAACTTATATGTACCGATTACACTTTAATGGCTAGTTAACAAACCCTAAACCCTAAACCCTAAACCCTAAATATCTTATGGTTAAACTTCTCGACACATAAGAAACTCAGCCAGGTTTTATCATGAAGAAGTCCTTTAATATCCGCATTAAATTTGCCATTGCTTTCGCTGCAATGATCTTAATTCTATTTTTCACCGGCATCAGTGGTTACAAAGGAATTAAAAATCTTTCTGACTCCTTAAGTTTTATCAGTGGGTCAGCATGGTCTACAGCCAGTCAAATTTCCTTATTCAGCAATACATTACAAGACGAAATAATAAAAACGCAAAAAACCCTTGCCGGGAACTTGGATGTAGAAACCGCTCAGGAAGAGCTACAAAAACTCGATATAATTTCTCAGGGCGCGTTAACTGAAATTCAACGAGCTGATTTTTTTTCAACTGAAGAAAATAGCGCCTTACAACAACTAGTGACTGATTACCATGCGCAGCGAGAAGATGCCTTATCCCAATATCAGGCATTACAGCAATCCAAGCATACCCTCTTAAAATCTCTTGGTGCCTTGGACAGTACTCTGCTGCAATATTCAGAATTCTTAGGTGATACCGGAAGCTCACAGTCTTTTCTTACCAAAACAAGAACTGAAATTCAGAAAAACTGGTCACTTTATTCCACCATCAATGACGCCCGCCTAGCGCTACTAGCAAGAAATAAAACCGTTTCCGAGATGTTTAGTTTTGGCGAAACGAAAAGAACCCAGATGGGTTTGGATTGGTATGGCAACACCTTAGAGCAATCTATTCCACTAGTGCAAAAATCCCGATATAAGAATGAACTGATTGATGACAAGCCAGCAGGAGAAGCTCTTGGGGAAACCTACAATCAATACATAGTTGCATTTAGTACTGCATTAACCCAGTACCGGGAATTTGATAAAGCAAATAAAAATCTAAACGAAACCGCTTCCTTCCTTTTACTAAGAATGAAGGAAATTCAACAAAAAGGAAATGATATTGTTGGCATAGAAATGTCTGCCACAAGCGAAACAATTTCAGATGCAGAAGTAACATTATTATTAGCGATGTCTATTGGCGTAATTCTTTCCCTCGTTGCTTTTTATATTCTCGACCGCGTTGTAACACACCCACTCAAACATGTGGCAGTACGCCTTAACGAGATATCAACAGGACAAGGGGATTTAACCGCAACTGTTAAGGTCAATGGCAACGATGAAATTGCCAGCCTTTCTAGGGGGTTTAATGGTTTTGTCGGCCGTATCAGAGTGATGATTATTGATGTCGCATCAATGATTGCTGAGCTTTCAAATTCGATCAAGGAACTAACACGAGTAACAAAAGAAACCGCTCATAGCATCTCATTGCAGCAACAGGAAACAGAGCAAGCAGCCACTGCTGTTTCACAGATGTCCAGCACTATTAACGAGGTCGCCAACAATGCTTCTAGCGCTGCACATGCCGCACAAGATGCCATTGATTATGCCAGCCAAGGTTTATCAGCAGTCAACGACAATTGCGCGTCTGTTGAAAGTCTTGCAAAAAACATGGAAGAAACCACGATCGTTATTAACCGCCTTGCGGAAAATGGCGAGCAAATCGGATCGGTTTTGGATGTTATTAGAGGCATTGCGGAGCAAACCAATTTACTTGCTCTAAATGCGG
>JAESUE010000055.1 GCA_016763235.1 Pseudomonadales bacterium | reverse complement strand
GAGAGGTAGCGATGGTAATGCCACGCTCTCGCTCTTCCGGTGCGTTATCAATTCCATCAAAAGCGACAGCTTCGCCGCCCCATATTTCTGCGCAAACACGAGTAAGCGCTGCGGTAAGAGTTGTTTTACCGTGATCTACGTGACCAATGGTTCCCACGTTTACATGGGGTTTCGTTCTTTCAAACTTTTCCTTTGACATAACCTAAGACCTCAAACGTTAATTCATTAAGACTGCTTCTTGATTGCTTCTGCTACGCTTGCGGGAACTTCCATATACTTCAAAAATTCCATGGAGTATGAAGCGCGCCCCTGGGACATACCCCGAACGGTGGTTGCATAACCAAACATCTCAGCGAGCGGGACTTCAGCACGAACGATCTTGCCAGAAGGAATATCCTCCATACCTTGAACCATCCCGCGACGGCGATTCAAATCACCAATAATATCACCCATATAATCTTCAGGCGTAACCACTTCAACCTTCATATAAGGCTCAAGTAACACAGCGCCAGCTTCTACAGCACCTCTTTTGAAGGCCATTGCCGCTGCCATCCGGAAGGCATTTTCATTAGAATCGACATCGTGGTAGGAGCCATCAAAAAGCGCGGCCTTAACATCAATAACTGGGTACCCCGCTACGACCCCATTTGCCATCTGCTCCTGAATACCCTTATCTACCGCATTAAAGTATTCTCGAGGAACCGACCCTCCGACAATTTCAGATTTAAAGCTATAACCTTCACTTTCATCAACCGGCTCGATCCGCAGCCAAACGTGACCATACTGACCGCGACCTCCACTCTGCTTGACGTACTTTCCTTCAACTTCAACGGACTTTCGAATCGTTTCGCGATAAGCGACCTGAGGTTTGCCGATATTTGCCTCTACACCAAATTCTCGGCGCATACGATCAACAAGTATATCCAAGTGCAATTCACCCATGCCAGAAATAATCGTCTGACCGGACTCTTCATCAGAGGCAACGCGGAAGGATGGATCTTCCTGTGCTAGGCGCCCCAGCGCGATACCCATCTTCTCTTGGTCAACCTTAGTTTTCGGCTCAACCGCAACTGAAATTACTGGCTCTGGAAAGTCCATCCTCTCCAGAGTAATAACCTCTCCTAAATCACAAAGAGTATCCCCAGTTGTAACATCCTTTAATCCAACCGCTGCAGCAATATCCCCTGCTCGCACCTCTCTGATCTCTTCTCGGGTGTTAGCATGCATTTGCAATATTCGCCCAACACGCTCCTTTTTACCCTTAACTGGGTTATAAACAGCATCACCAGACTTCAAAACTCCAGAATAGACCCGAAAGAATGTCAGAGAGCCAACAAAAGGATCAGTGGCAATTTTAAACGCTAGAGCAGAAAAGGGAGTGTCATCCGAAGCCTCTCGAACTGCCGGCGTCTCGTTTGCATCATCCAAAACACCTGCAATAGCATCTACATCTGTTGGGCACGGGAGGTATTCGACAACCGCATCTAAAACCGCTTGCACACCCTTATTTTTAAAGGCTGAACCACAAAGCGCTAAAACAATTTCATTGTTAACAACTCGCTGCCTAAGGCCAGACTTGATTTCCTCGACGGTGAGCTCGCCATCTTCGAGGTATTTTGTCATTAGCTCATCATTAGATTCGGCTGCAGCCTCAATCATCGCCTCGCGATACTCTTCTGCTTTAGACAGCAGCTCTTCTGGAATATCAGCCAAGTCGTAGGTCATCCCCTGGTCAGACTCGTTCCAATAAATCGCCTTCATCTTCATCAGGTCGACGACACCCTTGAACTCTTCTTCCGCACCGATGCTTAGCTGGATTGGCACTATCTCTGCGCCTAAACGTTCTTTTATTTGGTCGACAACCCGCAGGAAGTCAGCACCTGCTCTGTCCATTTTGTTTACGAAAACGATTCGAGGCACATTGTAACGATTCGCTTGACGCCATACCGTTTCGGACTGAGGCTCAACACCAGAGCTTGCGCAAAATACGACTACCGCCCCATCAAGGACTCTGAGCGAGCGCTCTACTTCGATAGTAAAGTCAACGTGCCCAGGCGTATCAATGATATTAACCCGGTGCTCTTCGAACTGCTTATCCATGCCGGACCAAAAACAAGTTGTTGCAGCAGAGGTTATTGTAATACCCCTCTCCTGCTCCTGCTCCATCCAGTCCATAGTGGCCGCGCCATCATGCACCTCACCGATCTTATGGGACACGCCTGTATAAAATAGTACTCGCTCTGTTGTTGTCGTTTTACCTGCATCAACGTGAGCACAGATACCGATGTTGCGATATCGACTTAAAGGGGTTTTACGGGCCACTTTTCTTTCCTCAATTCAAGGCGTAGGGAGTAAAAAAACAGATTAACATTAAAATCGGTAATGGGAGAACGCTTTGTTAGCCTCAGCCATACGATGCACATCTTCACGCTTCTTAACAGCACCACCCTTACCTTCAACTGCATCCATCAACTCACCAGCTAAGCGCTGAACCATTGACTTTTCGCCACGCAGGCGGGATTGATCAACTATCCAACGCATCGCCAACGCAGTTCGTCGTGAAGGCCGAACTTCAACAGGAACCTGGTAGGTTGCACCACCGACACGACGGGACTTTACTTCAACCATTGGCTGCACAGCTTCTAATGCTTTTTCAAAAATTTCGACGGGGTTTTCTTTCTTTTTTTCAGCAATAATATCTAACGCACCGTAAACAATTTTTTCTGCTACCGATTTTTTACCGCTAACCATCAGCTGGTTCATAAACTTTGCCAAAACTTGATTTCCAAATTTCGGATCGGGCAGTATTTCTCGCTTAGCAACAACTCTTCTTCTAGGCATAATCTTCTCTCTTCAGGTTTGCCTGAAACTCCCGCTCCATGAACGAAGGGCAGCGTCCAGCCTTACTAATTAAAAATAAATATATATGTATTAGGACTTCGGGCGCTTAGTGCCGTACTTAGAACGTCCCTGCTTTCGATCTGCGACACCAGAGGTATCCAAAGTGCCTCGTACAGTGTGATAACGCACACCAGGCAGATCTTTTACTCGGCCGCCACGAATTAGCACGACCGAGTGCTCTTGTAGATTGTGACCCTCGCCGCCAATATAAGAAGACACTTCAAAGCCATTCGTTAGACGTACTCGACATACCTTACGCAAGGCCGAATTAGGCTTCTTTGGTGTTGTTGTATATACCCTGGTACATACCCCTCTTCGCTGGGGACTAGCTTGCAGTGCAGGCACGTCACTTTTGGCTTGCTTAAGCTTGCGAGGCTTGCGAACCAATTGGTTAATGGTTGACATCGAAACTTACTCCGAAAATTTAAAAATAATATTACTGAAAACAATATCCCGTCGATAAAGGATGCGAGATTCTATAGAGCCTCCTAGAGCAAGTCAAGTTGGACGTTGATTTAGGAGGCTCTATAAAACTTATTCTGAGTCAGATGAGTTTAGCGCTTCACTCAATGCATCACTCACAGATTGATCGATTTCGGGGGTTAACTCAACAGCTTCATCCCGTAGAACAGGTGCGCCATCCAGCTCCTGCATTTCACGACGTTTCTTGTGATAAGCATAACCTGTACCAGCTGGAATCAGGCGACCAACAACCACATTTTCTTTAAGACCTCGTAAGTTATCTATCTTTCCGGTAACTGCAGCCTCGGTTAGAACCCGTGTGGTTTCCTGAAAAGATGCTGCAGATATAAATGACTCTGTCGCCAAGGATGCCTTGGTAATCCCAAGTAATAAACGGTCAAACTTTGCACCAATCTTATCCGCTTTCTCAATCCCTTCATTTGCTGTAAGAATGCGCGAATACTCTACTTGCTCACCCTTAATGAACCGCGAGTCGCCAGGATCTGTCACTTCCACCTTGCGAAGCATCTGCCGTACGATAACCTCAATGTGCTTATCATTAATTTTAACGCCTTGTAAGCGGTATACATCCTGTACTTCGTTCACGATATAATTTGCTAAAGCACTTACACCCAATAAACGCAAAATATCGTGCGGATTCGGCGGCCCCTCAGAAATCACCTCGCCTTTAGCAACATTTTCTCCTTCGTATACGCCAATGTTACGCCACTTATGAATCAGCTCTTCGTAAGCCTCTCCATCAGTACCCGTTAGCATTAAACGCCGCTTGCCTTTAGTTTCTTTACCAAAACCTACGGCCCCACTAATCTCAGCTAAAATTGCGGGTTCTTTCGGCTTACGCGCTTCAAATAAATCAGCGACACGAGGTAGGCCACCAGTAATATCCCGCGTTTTCGAGCTTTCTTGGGGAATTCTAGCTACAACATCGCCCATTCCAATAGTCGCACCAGCCACCAGATTAGTTAACGACCCTGACGGTAGGAAGTATTGAACTGGCGTATCGGTATCACCCTGGAAAACCGGATCCCCACTGGAATCAATTAAACGAATACATGGGCGTAAATCCTTCCCAGCAGCACTACGCTCGGTCGGATCAATCACAACAATATTCGTCAAACCTGTCAGATCATCAGTTTGATGCGTTACGGTAATACCATCATCCATGTCTGCGAATTGAATTTCGCCAGAAGCTTCTGACACTATTGGGTGCGTATGAGGGTCCCACGTTGCAACGATTTGACCGCCGTCAACTGAGTTACCTTCCTTGACGCTTATAACGGCACCGTAAGGGATCTTATAGCGCTCGCGCTCTCTGCCGCGCTCATCGGCAACAGCTAGCTCACCAGACCGAGAAACCGCCACTAGATTACCGGATATTTGCTCCACTGTTTTAATATTGTGGAGACGCGCACCACCCTTGCTTTTAATTTGTACATTACTTGCAGCTGACGCTCTAGAAGCAGCACCACCGATGTGAAATGTACGCATCGTCAGCTGAGTTCCAGGCTCACCAATTGATTGCGCGGCAATGACGCCAATGGCTTCACCAGCATTCACCAAGTGACCACGAGCAAGATCTCGACCATAACAAAGTGAGCAAACGCCGTAGCGAGTGGCGCAGGTGATCGGAGAACGGACAATGACTTCATCAACGTTCATTTGTTCTAGTCGATCAACCCAGTGCTCATCAAGGAACGTATCCGCCTCAACCGCGATTTCTTTCTCATTTCCTGGTAGCGGCACATCAACAGCCACTACACGACCTAATACTCTTTCCCTCAGCGCCTCAACTACATCACCTCCTTCAATAAGAGGAGTCATTAGCAAACCTTCTTGCGTGCCACAATCAGGCGTAGTTATCACAAGGTCTTGAGCAACATCGACCAATCGACGGGTTAGATAACCAGAGTTCGCCGTTTTCAAAGCTGTATCTGCTAGACCTTTTCGCGCCCCGTGGGTTGAAATAAAGTACTGCAATACTGACAAGCCTTCACGAAAGTTTGCTGTAATCGGAGTTTCGATGATGGATCCGTCTGGCTTAGCCATCAATCCCCGCATTCCAGCCAACTGCCGTATCTGTGCAGCTGAACCCCTGGCTCCGGAGTCAGCCATAATATAAACAGAATTAAATGATTGCTGCTCAGTATCGACTCCAAGCTTATCTTTTACTATTTCCGTACCCAGACCATCCATCATTGCTTTTGCAACACGGTCATTAGTTCGCGACCAGATATCAACAACTTTGTTATATCTCTCTCCAGCAGTCACGAGCCCAGAGTCATACTGCTCTTGAATTTCTTTTACCTCTAACTCTGCGGCACTGATAATGGCTTTCTTTTCATCAGGTATTACCAAATCATTAATACCTATGGATGCCCCGGACAAAGTAGCCTGCTCAAAACCAAGGTACATTAGGCGATCGGCAAAGATAACCGTTGATTTAAGTCCAAGCTGTCTATAGCTCGCATTTATCAAACGAGAAATAGCTTTCTTTGTTAGCGCCTGATTCACCAGATCAAAGTTTAGACCTGGCGGCACTATACTCCAAAACATCACCCTTCCAGCCGTCGTGTCTACAATCTGAGTCCGCTTTTCCTGAGTGTAATCCTGTTTTTCAACTGAATCATGTATGCGCACTTTGACACGCGCATGAAGTGCAACCTTTCCACCTTCGTAGGCACGAAAAACCTCTTCAACACCTGCAAAAATAAAACCTTCGCCTGGCGCATTAATCTTCTCGCGAGTCATGTAGTACAAACCAAGCACAACATCTTGAGAAGGAACAATTATCGGCTCGCCGCTCGCAGGAGATAAAATATTATTCGTTGACATCATGAGCGTACGGGCTTCAATCTGCGCTTCTATAGTCAACGGAATGTGCACGGCCATCTGATCGCCATCAAAGTCAGCGTTATATGCGGCGCACACCAGCGGATGAGGTTGGATTGCCTTGCCTTCGATCAAGAGGGGTTCAAAAGCTTGGATCCCCAATCGGTGTAACGTAGGCGCCCTGTTTAAAAGTATAGGGTGCTCCCGAATAACTTCGGCCAGAATATCCCACACTTCTGGGGTTTCACGCTCAACCATCTTCTTCGCGGCTTTGATCGTCGTGGCTAAGCCACGACCTTCTGGCTTACTAAAAATATAGGGCTTGAATAACTCGAGGGCCATTTTTTTCGGTAAGCCGCACTGATGAAGCTTAAGCGTGGGACCAACCACAATAACCGAACGCCCAGAGTAGTCTACTCGCTTCCCAAGCAAGTTCTGTCGAAAACGCCCTTGCTTTCCCTTAATTAACTCTGCCAGGGATTTTAATGGCCGCTTATTCGTACCGGTGATCGCCCGGCCACGCCGACCATTATCAAGCAACGCATCTACAGATTCTTGAAGCATACGCTTTTCGTTACGAACAATAATGTCCGGAGCATTCAGGTCGAGTAAGCGCTTAAGCCGGTTGTTTCGATTAATTACTCGTCGATACAAGTCGTTTAAATCAGAAGTAGCAAAACGACCTCCATCAAGCGGTACTAGCGGTCGCAAATCTGGTGGCAGTACGGGTAAGACTGTCAGTACCATCCACTCTGGCTTGTTACCAGATACAATGAACGCCTCAAGGAGCTTTAGTCGTTTAGCATATTTTTTAATTTTTGTTTCAGAGGACGTGTTTGGAATTTCCTCTCGAATATGCGCAGCTTCTGCTTCTAAATCGAGATCAATCAGCAGGGCTTGAACGGCCTCAGCACCCATGCGCGCATCAAACTCGTCCCCAAATTCTTCTAGGGCATCATAATACTGCTCATCCGTGAGTAGCTGATTTCGCTCCAATGTTGTCATGCCTGGATCAACCACAACAAATGATTCGAAATATAGCACTCGCTCAATATCCCGCAAAGTCATATCTAGCAATAAGCCAATACGAGAGGGCAGGGATTTGAGAAACCAGATGTGCGCAACAGGGCATGCAAGTTCGATATGGGCCATCCGCTCGCGTCGTACCTTAGCAAGCGCAACTTCTACACCACATTTCTCACAAATAACACCACGGTGCTTTAATCGCTTATATTTCCCACACAAACATTCAAAGTCTTTTACCGGACCGAAAATTTTCGCACAAAACAAGCCATCCCTCTCCGGCTTAAACGTACGATAGTTGATAGTCTCCGGCTTTTTAACTTCTCCATAGGACCATGATCGGATCAGTTGGGGCGAAGCTAGTCCAACCCTGATTTTATCAAACTCTTCTACCTGCCCTTGAGATTTGAGTAAGTTAAGTAAGTCTTTCAAGGCCAATCCTCCAAGATAAATCTTTTATTTAAGGTGCTACGGCTGAAAATAATCCAGCCGAAAAGTAACTCGATTAGTTAGTTTCCAGCTCTATATCTATGCCTAAAGCCCGTATCTCTTTAACTAGCACATTGAAGGATTCCGGCATTCCGGGATCCATGCTGTGGTCCCCATCTACGATATTTTTGTAGACTTTGGTTCGCCCCTGAACATCATCAGACTTAACTGTTAACAT
>JAESUE010000054.1 GCA_016763235.1 Pseudomonadales bacterium | reverse complement strand
GGGGCGGTTCACATCAGGGGAAAGGGTGGCGGTGCGACTGGTGGGGCCGAGCACTCCGGCAACAAAACGTGGTTTATCAGGAGTGAGGGCCGTGTATTTATCTGCGGCTTTGCGTGCTGCCTGGGCTGATTTAAAGTTGATTTCGTAAACCAAACCCTCCATCTCGTAATCAGCCTGAGAGATGGTGGTGGCGTTAAAGGTGTTGGTTTCAAGAATATCCGAACCGGCATCAAGGTAGGCCTCGTGGATGTCCTGAATAATGTTTGGCTGGGTGATGGACAGAAGATCGTTGTTACCTTTTACATCGCAGGAATGCTCGGTAAAGCGTTCTCCGCGATAATCGGCTTCTTCAAGTTTATAGCCTTGTATCATCGTGCCCATTGCACCGTCAAGAAAGAGTATGCGCTCTTGAAGAGCTTGATGCAGGGCTTTGATGCGATCTGTTCTGTTCATTGTCAGCTGAGCCTATATGAGGGCGTGTTCGATTGAAAAAACCGCTATTCTAGCAAAATGGAGTGTGAATGTAGTGAATAAGTGATTTTCCCTGTTAAATGGGTATAATGCAAAAATACTTGACTAATTAGGTGGGATATAAGAATGACTGGCTTAGCCTCGAATGCTTTGATAATAGACATTACCGAATCCGCACAGGATTATCTCGCAGAACTTCTTGAAAAACAAAATGTTGAAGGTATCGGTGCGCGAATTTTCGTTGAGAAGCCGGGTACGCCCATGGCTGAGTGCTGTATGGCTTACTGCGCGCCTGACGAGGTAGTCCCCACTGATGTTCAAATAAGCTGTAAAGGTTTTACCGCTTTTATTGAAGCTGAGAGCGTGCCGTACCTTGAAGACGCCGTGATTGGTTACTCTAAAGACCGTATGGGCGGCCAACTTACCTTTAAAGCCCCTCATTCCCGCGTGCCTAAATTGGGGCCAAACCCAACAACAGAGCAGCTGATAAACCATGTTCTCCATGCAGAGGTAAACCCTTCGCTGGCCTCCCACGGTGGAAACGTTGTATTGGTAGAGCTGGCGGACGATGACACCACTGCAGTGTTACAGTTTGGCGGTGGTTGCCAAGGTTGTTCCGCAGTGAACGTCACTTTGAAAGATGGCGTAGAGAAAACATTGCTTGAACAGGTGCCTGGTCTAAAGCGGGTGGTTGATGAAACGGATCACTCTCAGCGTGAGAATGCTTACTATAGCTAGGCGTGATAAGTTTTGAATAAATGATGAGCAGCTACCTTGATGGCTCAATATTTCAAGGTGGTACTCGCTGAAAAAACTGGATGGTATTGGTGCAGAGCCAGTATTTTTTAATTCAGAAATGACCTTGAAGTAAGAATCAATGGGTTTGGGATTGTTGATTTTCTAGACGGCTAGAATATTTTCAGCAGGCAGTGAATCAATCACCCCATTAAGGTCTTTAATGGCTTTTCGTTTTAATAAACACCCGCTCTAACTCCTGTAAAAGATTAGAAACCTTATCAATGGATTCCTGATACTCCTCTTCTTCCTTGGAGTCAGCAACAATTCCGCCGCCGCCCCAACAGTAGATATTCCCAGAATTATTTTGATTGTGCTCACACAAAATGGTGCGGATAGTGATGTTGGAATCCATATTTCCATTGAAGCTAAAGTAGGCGATGCTGCCGCAGTAAATGTCGCGCTCTACTTCTTCTAGCTCGTTGATGATTTCCATTGCGCGAATTTTTGGCGCTCCGGTGATGGAGCCTCCAGGAAAACTATGTTGGAACAAATCCACTGCATGACGATTTTCTGCAAGCTCAGCCGTTATGGTGCTAACCAGGTGGTGTACGTTGGCGAAACTTTCTAATGCAAAGAGTTGTGGAACCTTTACGCTACCAACTTCTGCATTTCGGCCAATATCATTTCTGATTAAATCGACAATCATCAGGTTTTCAGCTTGATCTTTTTTGCTGTTGATGAGCGTATTTTTCTCCTTGTTATCGGCTTTTATGTCGACTTTTCTAGCTCTTGTGCCTTTGATCGGTTTGCTGGTGATGTGGTTTTCTTTTAACTGTAAAAATTGTTCAGGGGAGTGGCAGAGTACGGTGTGCTTTTTAGAATTTATATAAGCAGAAAAGGGGGCTGGGCTTTTCTGGCGCAGTGCTTTGTAGGCTAACCAGGGGTTGCCAGAGTAGTGTGTTTCAAAACGCTGAGTGTAGTTGATTTGGTAGCAATCGCCATTGAGTATGAATTCCTGAATGGAAGAGAAATCCTTTTTGTAGCGTTTTGCTGATATATTTTTTTTAAATGGGCTTTGCAGTTGAAAGGAATCAGTCGCTGCGGGCTGTTCTATGAATTTTTGAAGCTGTTGTAATTTAATATTTGTATTTTCATTTATCGAATAGGCAATGCAATGTTGTTTTTGATGGTCAACAATAATAAAAACATCGTAGAACCCAGCTTGCATGAGTATTTTGTCAGGAGCGAGTTTCTTTTTAATGAGTGACGGATGGTTTAATTCGTAGTTAAAGTGGCCAATGGCACCACCACTAAAGGGCAGATTATTTAATTTTTCATTGTTATGTTTTTTGTTTTCTTGGATAAGTATTGATTTGAAAACGTCGAAGGGGGCTTGGGAATGCTTTTCAGTCTGCCCTTGAGATGTGACCAGCGTGTGATTGCTGAATCCTTCCAATTGCAGGTAGGGCAGTGCGGCTAAAATGTCGTAGCGGCCTTGGTCGTTACGATGTGCGCAGCTGTCTAGAAATACCGCGCCAGGTAGATGATGTATTTTTTCAAAAAGCACTGCGCTATCGGGGTGATAGGGTAGGTCAAGCTGGTGTAGTGGCATGGTGTCGCACTGGAAGTAGTCGGAGCGGTCAAATTCTACCTTCTTTTCTCTCTAAAGCATATTTGGTGGCGTCTTAAAGAATAGAAAATGGCATTGATGCATGCAACACTGGGAAATTTTGTTGTATCAGCTGGTTGCTGACAACTTTTTTACCGATAACGAAGGGAATTCCCGATGTCTTTACAAGGATTTGAACAAAGCCAGTTTAGCTATGAAGGGAAAACCTGTCCGGTGTTTCGTAGAGGAAACGGGCCTGGAGTGGTGATTATTCATGAAATACCGGGCATAACTCCTCAAGTAGAATGTTTTGCCAACATAGTTGCTGACAGTGGCTTTAGCGTGGTGATGCCCAATCTTTTTGGCACGCCCGGCAAGAAGATTTCAGCGGGATATTTAGGTGAGCAGTTTTTGCGAGCGTGTATCAGTAAAGAGTTTAGTGTGCTTGCAGCGGGCGAAGCGAGCCCCATTACAGACTATTTGCGTGCGTTATGTCGCCACACTAATCAACAGCTTGGTGGCTCAGGCGTAGGTGTGGTTGGCATGTGTTTGACAGGTAATTTTGCTTTATCTCTTTTTGCTGATGATTCAGTCATGGCTCCGGTTCTGAGTCAGCCAAGCCTTCCTTTTGGAATTACTAAAAAACAAAGGAGTGGCTTGCATATCAATCAAGCTGACCTTGGTCGCGTTAAGCAGCGGGTGGCGCAGGGTGAGAAAGTGATGGGGCTGCGTTTTAGCGCAGATACAATGTGTCCTGGTGTACGTTTCAAAAAGTTAAAGGAAGAGCTGGGTGATGGCTTTGAAGGTATCGAAATCGACTCCGGTTTTGGTAATGATTACGGCATTAAGCCTCTCGCACACTCTGTATTAACGACAGATTTGGTGAACGAAGAAGGTCATCCTACCTATGATGCGCTACAGCGTGTACTGGGGTTTTTTCATGAAAAATTAGATGGTGTGAAAGAGCAAGTTGTTTAGGGTCAATGGAATTAAGGTCTAAAATAGTGGTAGGGGCTTGGTTGATTGTTGTCCAAGTTGATGTGTCTTCCTTAAAAGGTTTTTAGCATGAATGCGTGGCAAAAGTTGTGTTTGTTGTGTTTGTTTATTTTTTCTTCGCACGGTTTGGCCTACGCAGGCTCGCCAGTATGGAAAGTCTCGAAAGGGGAGTCATTGCTCTATATTGGAGGAACTATTCATGTATTGAGCGAATCTGATTACCCTTTGTCCGCCGAATTTGATAAGGCTTATGCGCAATCGCAAACACTGGTTTTTGAGACAGACATACAGGCTATGCAGTCGCCAGAATTTCAACAGAAAGTCATGAAGAAAATGTTTTATACAGAAGGGGAAAGTTTAAAGCAGGTGCTGAGTGAGGAGACTTACAAACTTCTGGATCAGCACCTTACGAGTCGAGGTATCCCTATCGCTCGAATGGAAAATATCAAACCGGGTATGGTATCCATGACGCTCACGGTGATGGAGCTGCAGCGCTTGGGTCTTGGTGGAAAAGGCGTTGATGAACACTTTAATTCACTGGCGGTGCGAGATAAAAAGAACTTACTTGCGCTTGAAACGGTGGATGAACAACTGGCTTTTATAGAAAAACTGGGCCTTGGGCAAGAGGATGAATTTATTCGTTACACTCTGCGCGATATTAACGATCTGGCTGCCGTTATGCAGGTTATTAAAACGACTTGGCGAAGTGGGGATGTCGAAAAGATGGAAGCTGATCTGTTAGCTCCCTTTAAACGTGACTTCCCCGAGGTTTACAACAATCTTCTCGTCAAGCGAAACAAGGCGTGGGTTCCCCAAGTGGTCGCCATGGCAAAATCGGATGAGGTGGAATTTGTTCTGGTAGGCGCGCTTCATTTGGTAGGTAAAGATAGCTTGCTGGCAGAGCTGAAAGCACTTGGGTTTAGCGTTGAGATGCTTTAGCGCGCGTAACACCTCAGCTCACGCTCAAATTTGAACGCAATCTGAACTCTTGCAGGGTTCGCTGAAGAGTTATTAGCGCGCCTCCCCCTAGGGGAGCCCCTGTTGATAAGAGCTTGTGTGGGATGCGGGATAGTTGAGACAGTCTCGTTTTTATCAGGTAAAATTTGCCGTTTGGATGGTTTCTTCTAACTTTCCGCTTTAAATTATTAGGGTGCGATTGCGTAACCCGGTTGGACGGTATGGATCACAGCGAATTACACATTAGTGCACTACAAAGTAAGCTTAAAGACATGGGTAAGCGCGTTGAAGCGCTAAGGGGGTATCTTTGACT
>JAESUE010000053.1 GCA_016763235.1 Pseudomonadales bacterium | reverse complement strand
TCTGCGGAGTCACCTCAAGCGCTAACACAGCCTCTTTGAAAGAAACGGTAGCCGCACCACTGGAAGATGCCTCTTGGTAGGGGATTTCTGTTCCTGAAGAAATTCTCGCCATTTGCTGATCGGCTGTCAGAACCTTCGGTGTAGACACTATTTCACCGCTGCCTTCTGCCTCTAACGCTGACAACTCAAGCTCCAAAAACCCAGAAGCGGTACTAATTACGCCCAGTGCAATCCGAGTTGCATCCGCTGCAACCACACCCAAATCGACAACTAGGTCAGTCGGGTTGGTAATAGCGTCTCGATTTGCACCTTGAATCAAGGTTTCGCTGGATCCACCAATCATATTCCTTCGACCGCTGCTTTTCGCATCCTCACCATATCCGCCCCAAGTAACACCTAGCTCGTTAGTAAAGTCTTTATTAGCCACAACAATTCTTGCTTCAATCAACACCTGCTTAACCGGCACATCCAGTACCGCAACAACATCTCGAATCTCTTCGATTTTCGCAGCCGTCTCGTTCAACAAGATAGTGTTAGTACGTTCATCTACAATCAGCTTACCGCGTGAAGTCAGTATTCCACCGTCACCGCTTAAGATTTTTTGAATATCAGAAGCTTTTGCGTAATTAATTTGCAGGAATTCAGAGCGCAGCGGAGCCAGTTCTTCAACCTGCTTATTCGCCTCAAGCTCCAGTTTTTCCCGAGCTGCAATTTCATCCGCCGGTGCAACCAACATAACATTGCCGACCAATCGCTTATCTAAACCTTTTGTCTTTAAGATTAATTCTAAAGCTTGGTCCCAAGGTACATTCTTCAACCTTAAAGTAATGCTTCCTGAAACTGTATCGCTAGCCACTAAGTTAAGAGAGGTGAAATCTGCAATTAACTGTAAAACGGATCGCACTTCAATATCTTGAAAATTCAGAGATAACTTTTCACCCGTGTACATGAAGACATCTCTTCTGTTTTTCTCCAGTTCACGCTGTGTTACGGGCTTCACATTCACCGTTAGGGTTGTACCGGTTTGATAAGCCAAGTACTCGTAATGACCCGTAGCCTCAATGAACAATTTAGTATTACCATCTTCTTCGATCGCATCAATATATTGAACCGGTGTCGCAAAATCTTTCACGTCCAATCGGCGACGAAGCGATTCAGCAAGGCCCATACCCGCTAGCTCAACCACAATTTTCCCGCTTTCTTCATGCATATCCACTTCGACGGAGGAATCTGACAACATCAACACAACCTGGCCTTCGCCCTGCTCGCCGCGCACGAAATCGATACTCTGCAGGCCTGCAATAGATTGAGTGGCGTTCGCCCCTCCCGAATATTCAAGCCCACCGGAACCCGCTGATGCGCTAGATTGTTGCGCCAACACTTGCTGACTTTCATTTTGCCCAACAACAACAAAAAGCTTGTTTCCTTCCGTTCTGGTTTTATAGGGAAGCAGTCTATCCATCGCAATAATCACCCGCGAACGCCCCTGGGCTTCCACGACGGTCAAGCTTCTAGCACTACCCACACCCAGAGCGTGCTGTTTTGATTCCAGTTGGCTAGACACACCATCGAAGGTTAATGAAATCCTCGCTGGTTTCTCAATCACATAACCTTCTGGCTCTGGAGGGGGGCCGTCAAAAGTCAGGCTGATTTCTACCTGATCACCAGGAAGTGCCGCAAAGTCAATATCGGTGAGCACCACCGATGACCATGCAACAGAAATATTTCCCAGCAACACCACCAGAAGAATCTTTTTGATTGCACCCATGCCGAAATTCCTTATATTTTTTTCTGATCTACGTTTTGGTTCTTTGAAGTTAGCCTGCATTATAATTTATTCCAGTAAAACTTTCTTAAGACGCATCAAACAGCATCATTGTACGAGGCCGCTCAATCCAAAGTTTTTGCCCGTCATCATCTGTTCCGCCACTTGGAACAATTTCTACAACTTCAACTTTTGTGGTCGTAACACCCAAGATTTGACCATGGTTTTTCCCCATGAAATCACCTTCCTTTACGCGGTGCACGCCACCATTTCCGTCGTTAATCAAAGCCCATAGCTGCCCTGTTGAATCAGCACGCGCAATGGAACCGACAAATCGTAATGCATCAAAGCGAAATTCTTCAAGATATTCTTTTGTACGGGTGAACTCTGGAACGACCTGTCTCCCGGCCCGCTCAAAGTTTGTTGCCTCTGGCATAGGAGGAATAAAGGGGCTTCGTAAGCCAGCAGCACGATAATTAAAAGTGGCGTGAGGTTTAAATTCAGGGGGAGGCTTAATTTTACCCGGTGGACGCGCCTGTACCTCTGCAACGTATTGTTCCAGATCTCCGTAACTATTTGAACCACAACCGACAAGCTGACTGGCTATCAATATAGAAGCAAGGGACAGACCTTTTCGAAGGTGCAAGTTCATTCATCCTCTCCCTTCTCATTATAGCGGTAAGTTTTGGCTTTTATGTTGACATCAAGCTCTCCACCCGATCCTTTGGGAACCACTGTGAAATCATGAAGAGTAACGATTCGAGGTAACGCTGACACGCCACTCACAAAATTGGCGAAACTATGGTAACCCCCATTAATTGAAATCGTTAATGGCAACTCCGTATAGAACTCCGAAGGCAACTCACTCCCTAGCGCAATCGACTTAAAGTCAAGCCCGCTACCCAAACCAGTATGAGTGATGTCTTCTAGTAGCCCTGGTACTTCTGTATCACTTGGCAGCTGCCTTAACAGCGCACCATAGGACTCTTCCATTTCGGCTAATTGCTGTTTGTAGCGATCTAAATTTGCTGCTTTAAATGCCTTTGCCTCAAAGTCTTTTTTTAGATCAAGCTCTGTGCTCTCTATTTTCTCAAGCCTTAGCAGCTCATCTGCGAGCTGAAAGCGGTGCCCAAGAAAAAGTACCGCCAATAGAACCAACATATAAATAAACATCTTTATGGCAACATGAGCCGTGCCGATATTATCGCCATTTAAATTTTTAGCCGAATCCAGAATCTCTTGAAAATTCATTATTCCGCCTCCTCTTTCTTCACTTTTGGCAAGACTTGGTTCACGCTAAGAACAAAAGCGTTGGTAGCTTTCCCATCCACTTCTTTATTGTTCACCCTTGATAGGTTCGGATTACTGAACCAACTAGAGTCATCAAGATTTCTCATTAACTTAGAGATTTTATTATTGGTTTCTGCGATACCTTCGAGAGTCAACTTATTCCCGGTTCGAGTCGCCTTCGTATAATAAACGCCATCAGGTACAGTGCGCGTTAACTCATCAAGCAAATGCACTATAACGGGCCGATTACCTTGCAAGTTCTGAATAACCTTCATTCGCTCAACAAGCTGGTTACGGCGAGACTGCAGGTCTTTAATTGCCTCAATTTTCTCATCAAGCTTTTTAATTTCCGTGGTCAAATACTGATTCCGGCCATTTTGGTGGGATATATTTCCGGCGATAATGGAGTTACCCAAGAAGATCAAGAGTGCTCCAACGATCACTGTGCCCGCCAAAATTGTAAAAAACTCTTGCCTCTTTTTCTTTCGCAGCTCTTCTCGCCACGGTAGGAGATTAATCTTTGTCATCTTAATCAAAACTCCTCATAGCCAAACCGCAAGCGATCATTAAAGCCGGTGCATCATCACTCAGCGCCGATGCGCTCACCTTTGAGGCTAAGCTCATATTAGAAAATGGGTTTGCAACGATTGTGGTAGTGCCCACCTTTTCCTCAACCAGCTCTCTTACTCCCGGTAAGGATGCGGTTCCACCGGCCAAAACGATACAGTCGACATCGTTAAACTGACTGGAAGAAAAGAAAAATTGCAGGGAGCGCGAAACCTGTTGTACGACGGCATCCTTAAACGGATCGAGAACCTCGCTCTCATAATCATCTGGCAGGCCACCTTGTTTTTTAGCCAAGCCAGCCTCTTCAAATGACAGACCGTAACGCCGCTGGATTTCTTCTGTAAGCTGCTTGCCACCAAAAAACTGCTCTCGGGTATAAATCGTTTGCCCGGCATCCAGCACGCTCAGGGTTGTCATTGTGGCCCCGACATCAACGATAGCAATAGTTTGTTGCTCTTCAGAATTATCAAGTTGGTCTTCTATAAGAGAAAACGCACGCTCCATCGCGTATGCTTCGACATCAACCACTTTTGCCAGCAGTCCCGCCGCCTCTAAAACAGCCTCTCGCATGTCCACATTCTCAGTACGACATGCGACAATAAGCACCTCTGCCAGCTCAGGGTTATCTTCTACTGGGCCCTGCACCTCAAAATCAATAGCGACTTCTTCAAGCGGATAAGGAATATATTGATCCGCTTCAAGGCGAATCTGGGACTCCATATCATCTTCAGTCAAATGTGCATCGAGCTGAATGACCTTGGTTATCACGGCAGAGCCTGCCACTGATACCGCTGCATTTTTAGTCGATACTTTTTCTCTCGTCACTAAACGCTTGATCGCCTGACCAACAGCCTCTACATCAGAGATGTTTTTTTCCACCACTGCATTAGGTGGCAGCGGTTCGACACCGTAGCTTTCCACTCGAAACTGCCCACTAGAGCGGCTTAGCTCCAGTAGTTTCACTGTGGACGAGCTAATATCCAAACCTAACAAGGACGCTGATTTTTTTGTCTGAAAAGGAAGCACTATGTTCAACCTTTGATATTAAGAGTTAATTTACTTATACAAGTAAATACCACGCTTTCACATCTCGCAACTTAGAAATGCTTTTTACCACCGTTTTAATTAAACTGTGGGTAGTATTTCTAATAATTTGATCCACTATTATTTATATTAGTTACTTATCTGGATTATGGTGCCTATCTCTTGAATAAACTTGCTCATTTTTCGTTGCTGTTCACATTTAGCTTAATCTGCGGCGCAATTCTCATTGCATCAGGAAGCTTTTTATACCTCAGCCCCTCCCTTCCTGCCGTCTCCACACTAAAAGAAGTCAACTTCCAAATACCGCTCAGAATATACTCTTCTGACGGTAAACTGATTTCCGAATTTGGAGAGAAGAGGCGCATCCCTCTCACTTACGAAGGAATTCCAAAACCCTTGATCAACGCCATATTGGCCGCAGAAGATGATCAATTTTTTGAGCACTCGGGGGTTTCAGTAAAAGGCTTAGCCCGCGCTTCTATACAATTAATCAGAACTGGCTCTATTCAAAGCGGTGGCAGTACGATCACTATGCAGGTGGCCAAAAATTTTTTTCTAACGAAAGAAAGGAGCTTTATTCGGAAATTCAATGAGATTTTGCTTGCATTGAAAATAGAGGAAGCCCTTTCAAAAGAGGAGATCATCACACTTTACATCAACAAGATTTACCTTGGGCAACGTTCTTACGGGTTTGGAGCCGCCGCAAAAGTTTACTACGACAAAAACCTCGACGAACTTAACCTTGCTCAATTCGCCACCCTTGCCGCATTACCTAAAGCACCTTCTAGCGCCAACCCCGTCAGGAACCCATCAAAATCACTTGCTCGCCGCAACTGGATTCTTGGCAGAATGAACCAGCTTGGATTTATTACGCAGAAAGAATTCCAGGCTGCGAAAGATAAAAGCCAAACCGCAAAACATCACAGCTTAAAAACAGAATTGAGTGCCAAGCATGCCGCAGAAATGGTTCGAGAGGAAATGGTCTCTCGCTATGGGGAAGCGGCATACCGCGATGGCTTTGTCGTTACCACAACGATACAAAGCCATTTGCAACGCTCTGCAAATATCGCCGTCCGTAATGGCTTGCTGGCCTACGACAAGCGTCATGGCTACCGCGGCCCCCTCGCCAATATCCCGCTGACTGGCGAATCACCAAACGAAGAGGTCGATCTTAACAAGTTCCCCAGCTCTCGCCAGATAGAGCCAGCCAGAGTCATTGCGTTATTAGAAGATGAAGCGAAGCTTATTCGCGCAAACAACGACGTCATATCTATTCACCTTGAAGGGCTTTTATGGGCGCAACCTTTCGTCAATGTAAACAAACGGGGAGCGAAGCCAGAAACGCCATCAGACACACTGAAGCTTGGTGATATCGTACATATTTCGAAAAACGAAACGGAAAACACTTGGCAGCTGTCCCAATTACCCGAAACCCAAAGCGCACTGGTATCACTCGACAATAAAAATGGCGCTATTCTCGCTATCGTTGGCGGTTTCAATTTTTCACTGAGCAAATACAACCGCGCGACCCAAGCCCAGCGACAAGCAGGCTCTAACATCAAACCATTCATTTATGCCGCTGCTCTGAACAAAGGCTATACCCCCGCCACGATCATTAACGATGCCCCCGTCGTGTTTGATGACCCCAACCTTGAGAGAGCATGGCGGCCTGAAAATTCCGGCGGCCGTTTCTTCGGCCCGACTCGCTTACGCAAAGCACTGTATAAATCCCGCAATTTGGTATCTGTTCGAATCTTGGAAAGTATCGGCATTTCTTACGCTATCAACTATGCAACCCGCTTTGGCTTTAGCAAGGAGCAGCTTCCCCGCGACCTTTCTCTTGCGCTAGGTAGCGCAGGCGTCACCCCGCTACAAATGGCCAAGGCTTACGCCATACTGTCCAATGGCGGCTATCAAATCGAACCCTACCTCATCCAAACCATAAGCAACACTAACAACGAGGCGATATACGAGGCCGAGCCTCTCACCGTATGCATTGAATGTGAATCACTAGAAAACGACAACACCCTTAAAAAAGCCACCCCAGATGAGTCACTTGCATTGAATAACGCCCAGAGCCAAACGGAACCAAGTGAAAGCCCTGATGCCGCAGAGGTTTCACCAAAATTAAACCCTGCCCCCAGGGTTATGGATGCGCGCGTCAACTATATTATCAACAGCATTCTTCAAGATGTCATTAAGAGAGGCACAGGCTATCGCGCCCGTAAAATGAATCGCCAGGATATTGCAGGAAAAACCGGCACCACCAATGACTTGAATGACGCTTGGTTTTCAGGTTATTCGCCAGAAATTGCCACGTCTGTATGGGTGGGTTTTGATACACCGCGAACGCTGGGAAGAAGAGAATTCGGCAGCCGTGCAGCTCTTCCTATTTGGATGGACTACATGCGCGTCGCTTTAGAGAGTCGCCCTGAGATCACCCGACAGCAACCAGAAGGCTTAGTGACATTACGCATAGATCCCGAAACGGGGGAGGCGGCCCGCCCCGGAGACAAAACAGCCATATTCGAAACGTTTCGAATTGAAAACGCGCCACTCCCGCTCGATGAAGGCGATAAATCTTCGGCATCACAAGTTGAGGATAACGATGAAACCCTGCAGCTTTTCTAAACAGCACCAGAGGGTTCGGCTAACTCCTTGCTGATAGCGGCCAGTAGACCGCCTCTCTTTTAGATTAAGCTGTTCAGTTCAAATTTGAGCGTGAACTGACGCAAACTGAATAGTTCCTTTAATTAATGCTCGTAAACATCTGCCACTGACGACAAGGGGTAGTGTTTAGGGTAAGGCAATCTTGCTACGCCACTATCCACAGCTGCTTTTGCAACGGCTGCTGAGACGACACCAATTAAGCGTGGATCCATGGGTTTGGGAATAATATAGTCTTTACCAAAACTTATTTTTGCGCCATCGTAAGCGGCCCTCACTTCCTCCGGCACGTCTTCCTTGGCCAATGCTCGTAACGCTTCAACCGCTGCAATTTTCATTTCTTCATTCACTGTTCGCTCGCACATCCAACGCACCGCGAAAGATAAAGGGAAAACCCAGTACGTTATTAACTTGATTAGGATAGTCACTGCGCCCTGTTCCAACAATAATGTCATCACGGGTTTGATGAGCCAGCTCAGGCTTTATTTCCGGATCAGGGTTGGCCAATGCAAAAATAACCGGCTTCGCTGCCATCGTAAGCAGCATTTCAGGGCTTAGCAGGTCGGGACCAGAAAGCCCGATAAATACATCCGCGCCATTCACCGCATCTTCCAGCGTTCGTTTTTCCGTAGTATGGGCAAACGCTGCCTTATACTGATTTAAGTCAGTGCGGCCTTCATGAATAACACCCTTGCTATCAACCATGAAAATATTTTCTCGCCGAGCACCT
>JAESUE010000052.1 GCA_016763235.1 Pseudomonadales bacterium | reverse complement strand
GTAGAGCCAGAGGTATAAATCACATAGGCAAGGTCATCAGGGGTAGTAATATTTTGAGGGTTATCCTCAGGCTGATTTTTTAGCTTTATCTGAATATCGGAGTAAATTATTTTATGCGCTGCGTTTAACTCAGGAATACCGTGATCAATATCTGTAATGAGAATAACGGCGTTTGCGTCATCGAGCATTCCTTGCAAACGATCGGGAGGAGAACTTACATCTAGGGGTAAATATGCTGCACCAGATTTGAGAATGGCATAAAGGCTAATCACCATATCCAGCGAACGCTGCATACACAGCCCAATGACTTTGTTTTTCCCCGCACCTTGAGCGATCAGCATGTGTGCCAATTGGTTGGCTTGCCGATTAAGTGCATCATACCTTAGTGTTTGCTGTTCAAAAACAAGAGCAATATCTTTGGGGGTTTTCTCCACCTGTTGCTCAAATAGACAGTGCAGCGCCTCAGTTTTTGGATATTCTTTTTGCGTGTCATTCCAGGCGACAATTTGTTGTTGGGTTTCCTGCGGGCTAAGAAAGCTTATTTCACTCAAAGCACAATCAGGTTTATCCAGCAGCTTATCCAATAAATTCTCAAAGTGCTGTGAAAAATGCTGAATACTTTCTTCGGAAAATAAACCCGTATTGTAATCATACCTCGCCAGCAGCCCTTCACGTGTTTCAGTAAGAGCCAGAGAAAGTTCAAACTGCGAGGTGGTATTTTTTTGAGGTAATTGATCTACCTCCAGCCCCTGTAAATGTAAGCTGTTTTCTAAATCACTTTTTTGAAAGCTGAACATGGTTTGAAAAACCGGCGATCGACTTAGATCACGGGGTAAATCCAAGGCATCAACGATTTTCTCGAAGGGAATATCCTGAAATTCAAAGGCATCCAATGTTGTGCGATACTCGGCGTGAACAAACTCCCGATAACCTTGCTTTTCACCAATCGTAGATCGTAATGGCAAGGTATTTATAAAGAAACCAATTAATGCTTCGGTTTCCTGAACAGGCCGCTGGGAAATAGGCGTACCTACACAAATATCTGCCTGCCCACTATAACGGCCTAATAAAATCTTATACGCGCTAAGCAATACTACAAAAGGCGTTACGCCTTCTTGTTTTGAAAACTGCTGAATTTTTTTGGTCAGCGCTTCAGGAATTTGGGTATTAAATGCCTCGCCAGAATAAGTCTGCCGGGGAGGACGAGGATAATCCGTAATTAATTCGAGTGCTTCCAACCCGGCTAACTGTTGTTGCCAATATGCCAAGGGCTTTTCTATTCTCTCCGGCTGTAAGCACTGCTTTTGCCATACGGCATAGTCAGCATATTGCACCGGTAATTCTGGCAACGTGAAACTATTGCTTTGAGTTTGCTCATCACCTTGAGAAAGGTACTGTAAATAAAAATGACTGAGTTCCTGACCGATGATTTCCACCGACCAGCCATCGGCAATAATATGATGCAGGGTAATAAATAAAACAAAATGTTCATCCCCACGCTTTAATAGTCGAGTTCGAATCAAGCGAGTACGACGGGCATCTTTCCCTTCTTCCAAATCAAACGCCCGCGAAGCCTCTTGTTGTTGCAATAAAGCAATGGCTTGCAATTGCGCTTGTTCCGGCTCAAGGCTGACATCTTCAATGGTAAAAAACCACGGGTAGGCAGGTTTAATATGTTGGGCAATTTTTTCCCCGGCACTTGAAAATGTTGTTCTCAAAATTTCATGCCGTTTTACCAGCTGGCTAAATGCAAAACCTAGCGCATCAATATCAAGCGGGCCTCTTACATTAAACGCAGAAGAAATATTATACGCGCTGGCGTTGTTGTATTTACTGGCACCTGTTTCTAGCCGATCAAGCACCCAAAGACGTTCCTGTGCAAACGTTAAAGGCAAAAACTGGCTGCGTGATACCGGCAGCAATTTAGGCAGCTCACTCGAACCTAGGGATGTTTCAACATCAATACTTTCTGCCAGTTCAGATATACTGGGGTTATCAAAAATAAGTCGTAGCGGTAGATTTTTATTGAATTCCTCACGTAAACGCGCCATCACTTTCGTGGCTAAAAGAGAATGCCCACCGATTTGGAAAAAATTATCTTTTATTCCAAATGCCTTATTTTCCAACACCGCTTTCCAAATTTCAAAAATACGTTTTTCTGTATCACTAGAAGGCGGCACCGTGTGATCACTTTGTTCTGAATCCAGATCAAATGGAGGCAGTTGCCTATAATCAATTTTACCATTTGCAGTCAATGGAATCGCATCGACAAGACAATAATCAAGCGGAATCATATAATCCGGCAAGGTGGTTTTTATAGATCGTACAAGGGCTGTTTTATCAAAGGACGACGATAAGCCGGTGTTAACAACCAAATAAGCAAAAAGATTTTTTACCCCACTGGTTGATTCCAAAACCCGAACCACTGACTCTTTTATTTCGGGCCATCTATTCAAGACATTTTCTATTTCGCCCAGTTCGACACGAAAACCCCGAATCTGAACTTGTTGATCAACACGCCCGCAATATAAAATATCACCAGTGGGCAACCATTTTGCAAGATCACCACTACGATATAATCGCCCTTCAGCGTAGGGGTTTTCGAGGAATTTTTCGGCACTGAGTTCGGGATTATTGAGGTATTCATTCGCGAGACCACTACCACCAATATAAAGCTCGCCCATCACGCCAACAGGCACAACTTGCTGGGTTTTATCTAATATATAAATACGCGCATTATCAATCGGTCGGCCAATGGAAGGCAGGCCTCCATGATCATCTGCTGATTTTATTTCACCAGCTGTTGCGACGACGGAACACTCGGTGGGCCCGTAGGCATTAATCAATTTAAAACTGCGGTTTTTAGGCGGAAATTGATTAAGCTTATCACCACCTGTAAACAGATACGCCAGCGACCAGTTGCGAGGCAAAGGCTCGGCGAATACCGCTTCTGCGAGGGGAGTAGGCAAAAACAAATGTGTAAGGTTTGTTTTTGCAATCCAGCTCACCATCTCTTTTGCACTAATTCGAATATCTTCCGGCGCAATAATCAGGCTTGCCCCCGAACAGAGGCAGGCCCAGATTTCCCAAGCAGCAGCATCAAATGCAGCACCGGCGACTTGGCCCATTCTGATGGCCGTCGATTGTTTGAAAAATGTAGATCTATGCCATGCCACCAAATTACAAATGCCTTGCTCCGGCACCACGACGCCTTTTGGCAGCCCGGTGGAACCTGATGTATAAATAATATAGACCGGCGCTTGTGGCCGATAAGTGCGCACTTTAAGCTCGGCGGAATAACTCACCATGCGTCGCCAATCGCTATCTAGGCAAATAATATTCGGCAGGATTGCATTTAAGTTTTTGTGCGCTGAAACAATTTTTTGTTGGCTTAAAATAAAACGTGGCTGAGCATCTTCTACTATATATTTTAATCGTGCATCTGGCGTAGTCACATCGATAGGAAGATAGGTTCCACCGGCTTTTATTACCGCCAACATCGCAACAACCAACTCATAGCCACGTGTACAGAAAACCGCCACCACATCGCTTTCTTTTAAATCATTGGCGAGCAGGTAATTAGCCAGCTTATTTGCACGCTGCTGTAAATCTCCGTAACTAAAGCATTCACCCTCTTCGTCAACGGCCAAAGCACTCGCATTTAAAGCCACCTGCTGTTCAAATAAATCTAGCAAGCCAATACGGGATAATGGGGTTTGTTGGCCGCTCCACTTCTCGATAAGTAAATTTTTCTCCTGTTCAGTCAGGAGCGATATTTCATCAATGGGTTTTTCTGGGTTTTCAATAATTTCTTCAAGAATATGTGTCAGGTGTTTTGAAAAGTCTTCGATGGTTCGGCGATTAAATAACACGCTGTCAAATTCAAACTCACCACTTAATTTCGATTCATATTCAAAAAATGTGAGTGTTAGATCAAATTTTGTTTGCTCATTTTCCAAGGCAGAAAATGTTGTTTTTGTACCGTCTAATGGCAGAGAGAGCTGTTTACTTCGGTGCTCTAATGAAAACATGGTTTGAAAAATTGGCGAGTGATTCAAATCACGCCCCAAACCTAGATGTTCCAACAACTGCTCAAAGGGTAGCTCTTGATATTGCTCTGCCTCAAGACGCGTGGCATTTATTTTTTGCAATAATTGAATAAAACTTGGGGAGCCACTCAAATCGCTACGAATGGGCAGGCTATTGATAAAAAACCCAATGAGATGCTCAAGCTCTGTAGTTTGACGAAAGCTACTCGGCACACCGACACAAAAATCATCGATGCCGGTACTGCGATAAAGTAACACTTTATATGCCGCTAAGAGTGAGGTGAACATTGTCACCCCATTTTTAATGCTAAAGCGTTTTATTTTTTCTGTTAAATCAGAGCCAAGTTGAAACTCTACCCGTTCGGCACGAGACGTTTGCTGTGCCTTTCTCGGATAATCCACCGGCAATTCAAGTACGGGGCAATGAGCAAGTCGTTTTTGCCAATAATCAAGCTGATCTTGTAAGTAGCGCCCTTGTAGTTTTTCACGCTGCCAGGCAGCATAATCTATATATTGAACCCCAAGAGGAAAAAGGCGCTCGGGCGAGTCCTGCTCGCTTAATGATGCATGATAGAAATAGGCCAATTCACGGGTGAAAATCCCCAATGACCACGCATCGGAAATAATATGGTGCATGGCGATTGCCAGCACCCAATGAGAATCGCCCAATTGGTAAAGTTGGGTTCGAATTAAGCTATCATTTTCCAAATCGAAACATTGTTTTTTGAATGCGTCCAACTTTTTCTGCAAACCTTCAGCACACACTTTGTGCGCCTCTAATTTCCACGGTGTGTTGTTTCTTAACGTTATTTCTGACTGACCAGCATCTGAAATAACGTTAATGCGCAGTTGCTCTTGCCTTTCTATTGTTAAGGTAAACGCTTTCTCTAAGGCCTGAATATTCAACACGCCTTGAATATCAAAGGCACCGGTCATATTATACGATGCATCATTCTGGAGTTGATCAATAAACCAAAGTCGTTGCTGGGAAAAAGAAAGGGGAAGAGCGGACTGCCGATCAATCGGCAGAATATTATCTGCCCCATCAGTGGATGCATTCGCCTGTTTCAGAAATGAAATAATTTCTGGCTTATGGGCTTTTATTGTTTCAATCCAGTCTTGCATGACGACGCCTTTTGGCGCATTCACTTTTAATTTTTCATTATCGAGATAGAGCTGAATATCATGGGCCTGAAGTTGAGCAAGCAGCTCAATTACGCTCATATTTCAAACTCCTGTCGATCGCCTTCATCATTGGCCTGCTGTTGCTGGCAGTCTTTTTTAACAGCGAGAATCGTATCTATATATTTCGCTAACTGCCTTATGGTGGGCCGTTGAAATATTTCAGCCGTTGGCACCTCCACCTCAAATTTTTCTTTCAGTTGATTTAATATCTGCGCTGCAAGTAACGAGTGCCCTCCCAGGTCAAAGAAACTGTCATCAACGCCTATTTCCTTCAAGCAGAGAGTTTCCTGCCACAAGCCAACAAGATACTTTTCTGTATCATTCGTTGCGCGGGCATCAACGGACGTATTTACGGTATTTTGCTCTAATGCCTTTAATTTGCTGACATCCACCTTGCCGTTAATGGTCAGTGGTAATTCATCGATAACTATATATTTCGATGGCATCATAAAAGAAGGTAAAAAATTGCTCACGTGAATACGCACGGCTTTAACGAAGCCTGTATCATCCGGTTTATCCACCCCCCTATAATCGGGCACAACATAAGCAAGCAGCTGCTTTTCACCACTGTGGTCTTTCAGGGCCAATACTGCACAACTTCGAATTTTAATCTGCTGCTTATGTAGCTCTGCAGAAAAACCATTTAAACAATTTTCAATATCTCCAAGTTCAATACGATATCCACGTACTTTCACCTGCTGATCGATGCGGCCCAGATAACACAATAAACCCTCATTATCGTAATAGGCAAGATCACCGGATCGATACAGTTTTTCACCCTTTGTGTCGGTAAATAAATTAGGAATAAAACGCTGTTTATTTAATTGATCCCGATGCAAATAGCCCTTACTGACGCCTGCACCACCCACATGAATTTCACCCGGCACGCCCATGGGGCATAAGTTGCCAGATGCATCCAGTATGTAAAGTTGGTTATCAGAAATAGGCCGTCCAATGGGTACAATATTTAAAGCCAGGTCTTCTTCACGCACACGATGATAGGTAACATGAACGGTGGTTTCAGTAATGCCATACATGTTAATAAGCTGCGGTTTATTTAAACCCACTTTCTTCACCCAGGGTTTTATCTTTTGTGTCTCTAGGGCATCACCCCCAAAGATGACATAACGCAGTGAGAAACATGGTAACGTTTTCCCAGCAAGACTTGCTTTAGAGAGTGAATAAAAAGCCGCTGGAGTTTGATTTAATACGGTGACTTTTTCCTCTTCCAGTAATGCTGAAAACTGTGCGGGTGAACGTGTTACCCAATGAGGAACGATGACTAGTTTTCCACCATAGAGTAAGGCTCCCCATATTTCCCATACAGAAAAATCAAAACCGTAGGAATGAAATAAAGTCCAAACATCTCGTTCACTGAAGTGGAATAAATTATCGGTTTCGGAAAATAAACGCACCACATTTCGATGGGTCACGATTACGCCCTTGGGCTGCCCGGTGGTACCTGAGGTATAAATAACGTATGCGGTATCTTCTACAGAACCTCGATACGAAACATTCTCAAGCGCATTTTTATCCCAATCTAACTCGTCAATAAACAGACAGTTTTGAATAGCGGGAAGATTGTTTTTCCTACTTGAGTGGCTTATTAATGCTTTGATATTTGCATCTTCAAATATCATTTGTGTGCGTTTTAATGGCGACTGCGGGTCAACTGGCACGTATGCAGCGCCTGTTTTCATGATTGCCAACATCGCAACCACCACATCGAGAGATCGTTCAAGGGAAAGCCCTACCAAATCTCCAGGCTGAACACCTTCGTTCATCAAACCATGCGCCATCTGATTAGCACGCTGATTTAGCTGCTGATAACTCAACTGTTCATTTTCATGACGCAGGGCAACTGCATGGCTATTTTGTTCCGCATGACGCTCAAAAATCTGTACCAAGGTGTGGCTGGGGGAGGGGCAACGCTTTTCGCTATTAGCCAGCTTTAATAAGTTGTCGCGCTCCGCTTGCGGCACCATAGAAATACTATCAATCGGAGCTTGGGGTTCTTTTACAATTTGCTCCAGTAATTCCGTTAAATGATTTACTAAATATCCTGCTGTTTCGGGGGCGAATAAATCGCTTCGATATTCCAAGGTGCCATGAAGCTCGCCCGATTGCTGACGAAATTCAAAACCCAAATCGAATTTTGCACTGCCGGTTTCAAGGCTAATCGGCTCTATATCTAAGCCTTGCGATACTAATGATTCTTCCAACGCAAAGGGCTGTACCACCAGCAGGACTTGAAACAGTGGGGAGTAACTGAGATCACCGCCAAGGCCCAAATCTTTGACCAATTGATCAAAGGGTAAATCCTGATGCCGATACGCTTCTTGGGCTGTTTTCTTTACCCGCTTTAATAGTTCACCAAAGGAGGGGTTGCCGCTCAGGTTATTCCGCATCACGAGGGTATTAACAAACACGCCAGCCACGTTTGATAAATCCCGATGGGGGCGATTAGCGGCTGGGCTGCCAACACTCACGATTTCCTGCCGTGCATAGCGAGACAGCAAAAGACTTAAAGCCGATAGTAATAAATGATAGAGAGTCACTTCCTCTCGTACGCAAAGTTCGCGCAAGGAGCGCTCTAATTTTTGGGGCACAATAAATCGCAAATGTGCGCCTTCACCCGTTGGCTCTGCCGGACGTGGGTAGTCTGTACGTAACGCAAGCGCTGGGGTAGATGCCAGTTTTTTGCGCCAATATTCCAAGTGTTTTTCTCGCGACTCTGCTGATTCGTGTTGTTGCTGCCAATGTAAGTAATCTAAAAACTGCAAAGGTAAATCCGGTTCTTTCTGTTTGTTTCCTCCTGCTGAAAAAACGCTGTAAAAACCCGATAGCTCCGTTAATAAAGATTCTACCGACCAGCCGTCAGCAATAATGTGGTGAAGGTTTAATTGCAGCACATACTCATCGGGGGCAAGGCGCAACAAGCGCGTGCGAAATAACGACGCTTTACTTAAATCAAAGTGATAATGGCTCTCTTCCTCTAACAGGGCTGCTAATTTTTTACCCTGCTGTAGCGTAGATAAGCCGGAAAGATCTTCTACCTGAAGCAGGTAACTTTTTGCGGGAAAAACACGTTGTTGTAGCAGACCATCCCGCATTTCAAATGCGGTTCTAAGGCCACTGTGGCGACGTTTAAGCTCCTGAAAACTGAGGCGTAAGGGTTCAACCTTAAGCTCCCCGCGAAGTCGAT
>JAESUE010000051.1 GCA_016763235.1 Pseudomonadales bacterium | reverse complement strand
CTCACGCTCAAATTTGAATGTGAGCTGAGTCGCTACAGCACGGTTAGCGCTTAACGTTTACTGCGTATTTTCCTGCCCAGTAAATACGTCTTCGAATAGCGCGGTAGACAGGTATCGCTCAGCGGAGTCAGGTAAAATTACGACGATCATCTTGTCCTTAAACTCTTCTTGCTTGGCAACTCTTACTGCAGCTGCAACCGCCGCACCACTGGAAATTCCAGCCAGAATCCCTTCTTCTTTCATCAGTAAGTGTGCGTACTTGATGGCATCTTCATTGCTGACTAGTTCTACTTTATCAATCAGAGAAAGATCGAGATTTTTGGGTACAAAACCAGCACCGATACCTTGGATTTTATGCGGTGAGTGTTGAATTGCCTCTCCTTTAAGGGTGTTGGAAATGGATGTGGAGTCCGTTGGTTCGACAGCGATGGAGGTTATGGCTTTGTTCTGAGTGTTTTTAATATAACGGGATATTCCCGTAATGGTGCCACCGGTACCAACACCGGCAATAATTACATCTACTTGACCGTTCGTATCTTGCCAAATCTCAGGGCCGGTGGTTTTTTCATGGATTTCGGGGTTCGCAGGGTTCTCGAACTGCTGAAGCATGAGGTGGCTTTCAGGCGCACTGTCTACAATTTCCTGAGCCGCTGCAATTGCGCCATTGATTCCCTTCTTTGGGTCAGTCAAAATTAACTCTGCCCCCAAGGCTTTCATTACTTTTCTTCGTTCTAAGCTAAAGCTGGAGGGCATGGTGAGCTTTAATTTGTAGCCGCGTGCTGCCGCAACATAACCCAAGGCAATTCCGGTATTGCCGCTAGTCGGTTCGACGATAGTCATGCCGGGTTTAAGTACACCGCGTTTTTCAGCATCCCAAACCATATTTGCGCCGATACGACATTTAACCGAGGTAGCCGGGTTGCGGCTTTCGATCTTGGCGTATACATTTCCGTCCGTAATACGATTAAGGCGAACTAAAGGAGTGTTTCCAATTGTTAGGGTGTTATCTTCATAAATAGGCATTGCGTGTTTTCCTTGGTATAGTTTTGCCGTTGTTTTGGCAAATAATTCCGATTTAAGGCCTTCTGATTTAGCCCATTAGACACAATAGTGAAGCGGAAGCGGGGCTTATAGTGCATCTTTTCAGGCTTTCTTCCAAGTATTATAAATTTGTGAACCTTCCATGCATGAGCTGTCACTTTGTGAAAATATAGTTGTTTCGATTGAAGAAGCCGCTTTAACAGAGGGTTTTAATATTGTTACAGCCGTCTATATTGGTATAGGCCAGTTAAGCTGTGTTGAGCCAGCCGCGTTGCGGTTTTGCTTCGATCCTGCAACAAGCGGTTCTATCGCGAGAAACGCCCAACTTTTTATAACGGTTTATCCAGGTTTGGCGAAATGTAAACAATGTGGCGCAAGCTTGGAAATCGAAAATTATTACGACGCTTGCTCTTGTTGTGAGAGTTTCGATCTTGACATTACGGGTGGCGAAGAAATGCAGATAGAATCTTTGGAGGTGGCTTAATGTGTGGTACTTGTGGTTGCGAAAGTTCGATGGTCGTTCATCATCACGAAAGTCGGCCAGATAAAGGCTCGGCTATCCCTCACAATAAAACCTATCGTAAGGTTGTGCTTGAAAAGAATATTCTGGATAAAAATGACGCTTACGCCAGCAAAAATAGGTCTTTTTGTCTTAGTAATCAAATTCTCTCGTTAAACTTGGTGTCTAGCCCAGGCTCTGGGAAAACCTCTCTACTGGTAGAAACCATCAATGCTCTTAAACCCCATTTCCCTATTAACGTTATAGAAGGTGACCAGCATACCAGTAACGATGCGGATAAAATTCGGGCAACGGGTGTTAAGGCTATTCAGATTAATACGGGGAAGGGCTGTCATCTTGAAGCGCATGGTATAGGCCATGCAATTAACGATTTGGAGCCTAGGCCGCAAAGCTTGTTGTTTATTGAGAATGTCGGCAACCTTGTTTGTCCGGCAGAATTCGATCTTGGTGAGCAAGCAAAGGTCGTCATTCTCTCGGTGACAGAAGGGGAGGACAAGCCCCTTAAGTACCCGCATATGTTTCGCGCAGCATCTTTGTTGATTATTAATAAAATAGATTTATTGCCTTATGTCGATTTTGATGTGGATGAGTGCCTGCGTTTTGCTCGGCAAGTAAACCCATCGATAAAGGCGCTGTGTCTTTCCGTTAAAACGGGTGAGGGCATGCCCCAGTGGTGTGATTGGGTCACTGAGCAGCAATCCATGCTTTCAAAAGGAGCCGCGTGAAATGTGCCTAGCCGTTCCAGCAAAAGCTATTTCTATTGATAAAGAGGCAGACACGGCCAAAGTCAGTTTGGGCGGTATACTGAAAGACGTGTCGCTGTCCTTGGTGGAGGATGTGTGTATCGGTGACTATTTGCTCATACATGTTGGTTTCGCGCTGAATAAATTGGATGAGAAAGAAGCGCTACTTACCCTGAAGGCTTTTGAAGAACTGGCAGATTTCAATAGAGCAGAGGGTTCCGTTAATGCTGATGAGTAAGGCACTCCTCATTACAGTTCGTCGTTTGGATTCTTAATACGATGAAATATATTAGTGAATTTAGAGACCCATCACTCGCCCAAGCGCTTGCCAAGGCGATTCAAAGAGAATCTGATCCCTCGAATCATTATCGTTTAATGGAATTTTGTGGTGGTCATACCCATGCCATTTATCGTTACGGCTTAAAAGATTTACTTCCTGATAATGTAGAATTTATTCATGGCCCTGGTTGCCCCGTATGTGTACTACCTGCATCGCGTATTGACCAAGCTATAAAAATACAAAGTAAAAGTGACGCCATATTATGTACTTACGCTGACCTGATGCGGGTGCCGGCAACTAAAGGGCATAGTCTGTTGAAAGCCAAAGCGCATGGTGCTGATATTCGAATGGTTTATTCGCCTGTTGATGCGTTGCGAATTAGTCAGCAAGAACCTGATAGGGAGGTTATCTTTTTTGCCCTCGGATTCGAAACCACAACACCGCCCACCGCAGTCATTATTAAAGCTGCCGAGGCCTTAGGTTTAAAGCACTTCAGCGTTTTTTGCAATCATGTATTAACGCCAGCCGCATTAGAGGCGATTCTTAACCCTCCAGACCAACAAATAAATGTAGATGGTTTTATTGGCCCTTCCCATGTCAGTACAATTATAGGAAGCGACGTTTATAAGCCCTTTGCACGGCAATATCAAAAGCCAATAGTGATTGCGGGTTTTGAGCCACTAGACATACTGCAATCAATATTAATGTTAATTAAACAGCTCAACAAAGGTTCTTATACGGTTGAAAATCAGTATAAACGAGCCGTTTCCAGTAGTGGAAATACCAAGGCGCAAATGCTCACGGCTGAGGTATTTGATGTTGTAGATCAGTTTACATGGCGAGGGTTAGGAGAGCTTCCTGACAGCGCGCTAAGAATAAACAACCGCTATAAATATCTGGATGCAGAAGAAAAGTTTCCAGTGGAAATGACCGTTGTTAGCGAGCACAAGCATTGTTTGTGTCCCAGCGTGATACGTGGCCGCAATAAACCACTGGACTGCAAACTTTTTGCTAAAGCGTGTACACCAGAAAACCCTCTTGGTGCGTGTATGGTTTCTTCCGAGGGAGCATGTGCCGCTTATTGGTCATACGGGCGATTTAAGGATGAAGCAGCGTTTCAACCCGCACCTCAAGAGGTGAAAATATATAAATGACTGCTTTCAGCCCATATGCACCGTTGGATATTAAACACGGCAAAGTAAATATGGCCCACGGTAGCGGTGGAAGAACCAGCGCACAACTTATTGAACACCTGTTTAAAAAACACCTTGGTAACGAATTATTAAATCAAAATAATGACCAAGCCCTTTTTGAGATTGGGGCCGGTCGTATGGTGATGACCACTGATAGTCATGTGGTTTCTCCCTTGTTTTTTCCAGGTGGAAATATTGGCAGTTTGGCGATTCACGGAACAGTGAATGATCTGGTGATGAGCGGTGCTCTACCTTTGTATTTATCTGCTGGTTTTATTTTGGAAGAGGGTTTCCCTCTTATTGCGTTAGAAGAAATTGTCATTAGCATGGCGCGCGCAGCAGATTTTGCATCGGTTAAAATAATCACTGGTGATACGAAGGTGGTTGAGCGGGGTAAGGGTGATGGTGTCTATATTAATACATCGGGAGTGGGCATCGTTCCAGATGGAGTACACCTATCCGGCTCATTCGCTCAAGTCGGTGATGCCATTCTTCTTAGCGGTAGCATTGGTGATCACGGCACTGCTGTACTCTCTTCTCGCGAGAACTTGGAGTTTGAAACGGAAATCATCTCTGACAGTGCCAGCCTTGAAGGTCTGGTTAAAATCATGATTGATAAAACACCGTCAATACGTTGTATGCGCGACCCTACGCGCGGAGGTCTTGCTTGCACCCTCAATGAGTTGGCTCTGCAATCTGGTGTAGGAATTGCGATCGAAGAAAAGCATATTCCAATAAAACCCCAAGTTAGGGCTGCTTGTGAATTGCTGGGTTTAGATCCTTTGTATATCGCGAATGAAGGGAAATTAGTGTGTATTTGTCCCGCAGCAGCAGCGGAAGAGTTGTGTGCAACCATGCGTTCGCATCCGCTTGGGCTTGATAGCCAAATAATTGGTTTAGTGACAAAGGACGAGCGGTGTTTTGTGCAAATGAAAACCACTCTGGGTGGCATGAGGATGGTGGATTGGCTTGCAGCAGAGCAGTTACCGCGAATTTGTTAAGATTTGACAGATTGTTTTTGGTAAACCAGCCAAACTAGCAGAATAAAAAGTAAGGGTATGCAAAGCCACAGCACTGTTTGCCAACCATAAGCATATAGAATAGCCCCAGCGCTGAGTGCAGCGATAGCCTGAAATCCAAATACAATGGAATCATTAACTGCCTGTACTGTATATTTTTCAGACTCCCGGTGAGTATAAGAGAGAGCAGTGGTGCCCGAAATAAATAGGAAGTTCCAACCAACACCGAGCAGTACTAAAGCGGCCCAGTAATGGAAAAAGCTTACATCCCATAAAGCAATGGATAAACAACCAAGCATTGCGAGAGCACCGGCGATCATCATGTTGTAATAACCGTAACGCGCCACCAAATAGCCGCTGACTAAAGAAGGTAGGTACATCGCAATGATATGGCTTTGAATTACAGTAGCCGTATCTTCCACAGAAAAACCATTGTGAATATGCATACTCAAAGGTGTGACCGTCATAATAAACCCCATTATACCAACGCCAACGGTGCTAGCTGCAATGGCAGTTATAAATAGAGGTTGCTGCACAAGCAATCGAATTTTACGAGGTGATTCAAACTGTTCGTTTTGTGACGTTTGGGTGCCAGTGATTTGATAAAATAGCAATGAGATAACAGCTCCTGACATTAGCAGGCTTAACCCAATGAAGGAGCCCGCATACAGCTGGTCGCCGAAGCGGTGGCTTAATAGTGTCGCCAGCTCTGGTCCCAAATAGGCGGCAACAATACCCCCTAGCATCATAAAGGATATCGCCTTACTTGCATTATTTAACGTCACGCTTTCGGCCGCAGCAAACCGATACTGTTGGACGAAAGAGTTTTGAGAACCGATCAACAAACTTGCGACACAAAATAGCGCAAAAACTTCCCGATGAATCGCGTAGGCAGCAAGTAAACCCGCAGAAATGCCAACGAATGAAGCCAGAATGAAACCAAATTTCCGGCCACTGAGTCGCATTAAATACGCAGCGGGGAAGCTGGTAGTAGCGCCTCCTATTACCATAAGCGCTACAGGTAAGGTCGCCCACTTTGGGTCGGGCGCGAGGATACTTCCCACTACACCACCAAGCAGCACGGTAATAGCGGGTGCCGTCATGGCAAAACTCATGGCAACGGTTAAGGCAATTACATTTCTATTAAGCAAGGGAGCGGGATACTCAAGGAAAGGAATGTATGGTGTAAGACCTCAGCGAACTCTGCAACTGTTTAGATTGCGTTTAAATTTGAGCAGAACAAGGCGAAAAGTATGAGTTTATACGTATAATGCTGTATCAAGGAGAAGCCTAACATGGCTCAGTGTATTTTCTGCCAAATTGTAAATAAAGAAATGCCCGCAAGCATCGTTTATGAAGATGACTTATGCCTCGTTTTTATGGATATATTTCCTATTAAGCTGGGGCATACTCTTATTATTCCAAAAACCCATAGTGCATTTCTGCATGAGCTCGATGACAAGGTGCGTCAGCACTTGTTTAAAGTTGCTAATGCAGTATTGCAGGCGCAGCGTGATGCCGGAATTACTCGCGATGGGGCTAATCTACTGGTTAATGATGGGAAAGCTGCAAATCAGCATGTGCCTCATGTTCATGTACATGTCTTGCCTCGAGATCAAGGGGATCTGGTAAAAGTCGCGTGGACATTTCTAACTCGGATGTTGAATTTTTTTGGCAAAGACAAAAAGCGAGCGAAACTCGATAAAATGGCGAGCGATATTCGCCAACATCTGCCATCCGACATATGAACGAAACATAATTGCAATAGAACTGAAACTTTTCCACAAAAGCTGTTGATAACTTTGTGTATATGCTTTGTGTATGTTCCTGCCACCGCATCAGGCCGGAGCTGCGCTGAATCGTACAAAATACAATCAAAACTAAGAAAGCGATTCACGGGGGGTTTTTAGAATTCTATTGGGTCTAGAGTTCGCTTCCAAAGGCGCAGAGTTATGCGCGAATTTGAGCGTGAGCTGAGTCGTTACGAACAAACAAGCATATAAAGTAAGCGATACACGATGTTAGTAGTATAAGCATTGTTACAAAATCACACATGCCAGACTACTATATGAACACTCACTATGAAAGAATGTCGGACTCAGTAGTGGCCATCGATCAACATTTCGAAACTCGGTAAATTAAGAATGATCTCTAAAACCAGCTTTAATAATGAACAGCCTTCATCAGCGGCTGCTAGCTCGAAGACTCTTCCAGTTTTACTTGAAGAGATTCAAGAGCTTACGATCCCTATTCTTGCTAAAGCCTTTGAGACTGCACTCGATAAAACCGATACCTCTTTCTTTCAACGCGCTGAAAAAGGTAAAAATAACAACGAGCAGAATCTTTATTTTGACGCTATGCGGGCATTAAGGCTGGGTCGGGAGTCAGCAGAGCAGTCATTTGATAAGGGCCTACGTGAACAGTTTAGCAATTTTCCATTTTCACAGGCCGGCTCGCGGACAACCGGTGAATTAAACCAAGGGCTAGAGCTATCTCTGGTGCAAAACGATGACCTTGAAGAAGATATAGCCCTGGAAACAATGGTTTCCAAATCTACTGCTGACAACAAAGAAGCGATTTACCATTTATCAATGCGGCTAGACTCCCTCGTGGCAGACACGCATATTGATGAAATCAACAACCCACTTTCTCCCATCTCAATATCTGAAGTATTGGCACTGGCTTCGGCAGGTATCGAGTTAGACATTCGTTGCAAAATAATTCTCTATAAACAGCTTGACTTGACTGTAATGGCGAGTCTAAAGGCCGTTCTTCAAAAGAGTAATCAAGTACTTATTGATGCGGGTGTTTTGCCTGATTTACGCTATGAGGCATCTAAACATGAAGGCCAAAGTTCTGATCGAGCGGAGCAACTTACCGAAGCACTTGTTTCCAATTTAACAGAGTTAGCCGAGCTCGATACAGCAACGCCTGGGCCGCAATTCCAGCAACTGCAAGGCCTTTTAAATAAGGCGCGTGCTTCTGGATTTGCCCCCGTTCGTTTTGGTACTGCAAGCGGCATTCATTCGCAAGGCGATGCTGGACAACAAGGTTCATCTTCTTCATTCGGTAGTATTCTCACCTCAAATGAATTGATTGGCGTGTTAGACAGCGTTCAATCCCAAATAGAAATTCATGGTGATTACTTGCTTAATCATGAAGTATTACACTCGAATAGCTTGAGAGTGATTCCACCTTCGGTGATTAGGGCTTCTCTCAGAGATGCGTTGGCGACGAATGATGCACAAGGTGCGAAGTCTTTAGAAGATGAAAACGAAGATATAATAAATCTCGTGGAGATGTTGTTTGAGGTCATCTTGGATGATGAGTATCTTCCAGACACGATTCAGGCGCTTATCAGCCGTTTGCAAATACCAATTGTTAAGGTCGCTTTAAAAGATAAAAGTTTTTTTAACTTACCGAACCATCCTGCTCGAAAACTGCTGAATGAGCTTGCTCGAATAAGTATTGGCTGGGTTCCCGGTAAAGAGGGTAGAAAAGACAATCTTTTAGAAAGTATTTATGACGTCGTTCGAGTTATTTGCAGTGCTCAGGAAGTTAGCGTTGAGCTATTTGAAGAACAGTTTCAGGTTTTTCGTAAGCTGTGTGCTAAGGACAGAAAACGGTCAGAGCTTTCTGAAAAGAGAACAAAAGAATATGAGGTTGGGGCATCAAAAGTGAAGCATGCTAAGACAGTTATAAAACTGGAGCTTGATGCATTGTGTGTTGAAAGAATTATTCCCAGAGTAGTGCAGGATTTACTTTACGAGGGATGGAATAAAGTGCTTTACAGCACCTACCTCAACGAAGGGCCACTTAGTCAAAAGTGGATTAAGCAACTTCAAACTGCTGAAGATCTTATTTGGAGTGTTCAGCCGCGTGCCAATGCTGGCTATCAGGCAAAACGTGCAAAATTACTACCTGATTTGCTGCAAAATTTACATTACGGGTTTACAGAAATATCTTATGATCCCTTTGAGGTTAACGCACTTTTTTCTCGGCTTGAAAGTACCCACATCGCAGCATTTAAAGCGGGGGATCCTGGCAAGTCGAGTGATCGAAAAGATAGCAATAACCAGCAAGCCGACAATAGCAATGGCGAACTAAAAGATCAAAACGATGATATTGAAATCTTCGTTAAACAATCGAAACATAAGATAAACTTGGCTTCCAAAAAACCTAAGCCTAACGCTTTGGTGATTGATGAAGAGATTAAATCTATGCTTAAAAATCTGGAAAGCAATGACGCTCCTGTGAGCGAAGATTTATTGGGCCTCGATACGGCGATGGAATTGCAAGAGTCAAAGTTGAATGCTCAAGTTAAATTCGCAGCGGCTAAAAATGAAGAAATTAACGATAATGATCAGCCGTTAACGGCTATTCAACGTCAAAAAGCTGAGCTTGAGAAGCAAGAAGCACATTATCTTGAAAAGGTTAACCTTCTTGGTATTGATACCTGGTTCATTTTTCAAACTGACAATGGCAGCGAGATTCGGTGCAAGCTGATTGAAAAAATCGCTAACACCGAAACACTTGTATTCGTAAATCGTAAGGGCCAGAAGGTGTTCGTAAAATCATACCTTGAAATGGCAAGTGATTTAAGAACAAATGCGGTGCGAATGCTTGAAGGTGGTTCATTACTTGATCGTGCATTTGGGCGTCTGGTTGGAAAGCTAAAGACATCAGATTAATGCATCGATAACAGTGACTGTTTATCGCTTTAAAGCGTAGGTAATATCATTTTTTACATATGATTTCCTAGCGTTAAAATAATAGATACGATCCAAACGCACTGTTTTTGGCGAGAGCGGTTCAAGGTCTGTCTTATAATTATACGGCTTGATGAATTCGTTTTTTATGCTAATATTTAGTGTTGTAACGCTAATCAAAATAAAAATAAAGTTCGGTATTTATGTTAAAACTACTCGCCTGTTCACTTGTTATATATTTTTCTTATCTTGGTTTTATGATGCTCTATTTCGAGTTGAAAACCCGTGGTGATAACTATTTCTCGTTACCTTTAGCTGATCGTCGTCGTTTACGGGAGACGATCAGAAAACATGGCCGTTTTATATATCCGTTTTTTGTGTTGGTTTCGAAAGTGTTTCGTATGCCAACGCCACCTTTAATGCGCTACAAAGGGGTGACTGGGCCGTTGATGATGGCCAGCAAAAAATCCTATAAATTCACCAAAAACTACCAACCACAGTCAAATGATATTTTCGTTGCCACCCAGATGAAGTGCGGCACAACTTGGATGCAACAGGTTGTATTTGAAATATTGCATCGCGGTAAAGGTGATTTAAGTGATGAAGGGTATCGTCACATGTATGCCCTTAGCCCCTGGATTGAAACCACACCCAATTGCAGCGTGCCTTTTGAGCGTGCGCCATTGGTAGGCGAAAAGAACAGTCGTATTATTAAAACCCATATGCCCGCGAAATTATGTCCTTACAATGAAAAGGCGAAATATATCTATGTGACACGGCACCCCGTGAGTTGCTTTGCCAGCTGCATCGATTTTATTCACTTGCTCGCAGGCCCAGCAGCACCTAATCGCGAGAATATGTTGAAATGGTTTTGCAGTGATGAGATGTTTTGGCTATCTTGGCCTGATCATGTTGAAGGTTGGTGGCGCAGGGCTGAGCAGCATCAAAACGTGTTGTTTGTACATTATGAGTCGATGAAAAAAGATTTACCCTCTGCGGTAAAAAAGGTGGCAAAATTCCTTGAAATGGATTTAAGCGCTGAAGAAATCGACAAGGTGGTACAGCGTTCCTCCTTTGAATATATGAGGGAGCATGAAGAACACTTTTCCATGTTTTCTCCCAATGTATTTTCTGAGTCGTTAAAAACTGTGCGTTTTATGCAAGCGGGAACCGTTGATAGATACAAAGATGTGAGTGACGAAGAATCTAAACATATCCTAGACTTTTGTCACACTCGTTTAGAGGGGGGGCATTATCCTTTGGACAAGTACTACCCCGATGGAAATGCGCTGCCCGATGAAATCGACGATGCGGTAGAAGCAAATGTTGAGAAGATGAACAACGTGATATGATGGTTTTTATGTCACCATTTTCATAACGAAAATGGCGAACTCTGTAACTGTTCAGATTGCGTTCAAATTTGAGCATGAGCTGAGTAGTTACCCATTTTTTTAATGCCTTATTAAAAGCCACTTGCATACACTTCCTAACCTACCCATTCAGGCCGTACTGGCTGAGCTCGTATCAGCCATGGCCACCAATAATCAGCTTGTGCTTGAAGCGCCGCCTGGTGCGGGGAAAACTACGCTTGTACCTCTCGCATTGCTTGAACAACCTTGGCTAGCTGAGCAAAAAATTATTGTACTCCAGCCTCGACGGATGGCTGCACGCTCCACCGCAACGCGAATGGCCTCCTTGCTTGGAGAATCAGTGGGTCAGCGTGTAGGCTATCGCGTACGCATGGAAAGTCGAATTTCCAAACACACGCGAATTGAAGTTGTCACCGAAGGCGTGCTTACCCGTATGCTGCTCGATGACCCAGCGTTGGACGGTGTTGGTTTGGTTATTTTTGATGAATTCCACGAACGGCATCTGGAGTCTGATGTGGGTTTGGCCTTTTGTTTACAGGGCAGGTCGCTCTTTCGCGAAGAAAGCCAGCCATTAAAAATATTGTTAATGTCGGCTACCCTTGAAGGCAATAGGTTGGCTGAATTTCTTGAAAATGCCCCGCTTATTAGCAGTGAAGGGAAAATGTACCCAGTGAGCCTGGTGTACGGTGCAGCACAGCGGGTAGGGCAGCCCATAATCGAATCGGTGGTAAGCGCCACCCTTGCAGCTCTAAAAGAACATAGCGGCAGCATATTGGTTTTTTTGCCCGGCCAGGGTGAAATTCAAAAAATAAAATCACAACTTGAAAATCGTTTGCCAGAAGAGTTCAAAACCACAACGGAAATTTTCCCACTTTACGGTGCCTTAGCTCTTGACGATCAACAGCTTGCGATTGGCAGTATTACTAACGGTAAGCGTAAAGTGGTACTTAGCACGGACATCGCTGAAACCAGCTTAACCATTGAAGGTATTACAGTGGTCATCGATAGCGGCCTTAAGCGTGTTTCGCAGTTTGATCCCAACAATGGCATGAGCCGACTGCATACGCATCGTATTTCTCGCGCATCGAGCGTACAACGAATGGGGCGCGCAGGTCGGCTATCCAAAGGGGTTTGTTACCGTCTATGGAGTGAATCCGAGCAAAATACACTGCGCCCCTATGACTCGCCAGAAATACTTCAAGCTGACTTATGCCCGCTCGTGCTGCAGCTATTCAGCTGGGGAGTCAATCACCCTGAAGAGCTAGACTGGCTCGACCTTCCACCTAAAGGCCCATATAACCAAGCCCTTGACTTGTTACTCAGCCTAGGAGCCCTTGAAAGCAGTAAATCCAGAGAAGGTCTGGCGTTAACGGAACATGGCAAATCAATGGCATCGTTAGCCTTGCATCCCCGTTTGGCCCACATGTTACTGTGTGCATTTAAAGAAGGGCTATCTGAAGAGGGCGCACTGCTGGCTGCAATGCTCAGCGAGCGTGATCCATATCGCCAGAACGGCGTTGATCTATCCCTTCGAATGCAAGTTCTAGAAGCAGAGCGTCCCTGTGAGGCTCGGCACAGAGGCTGGATGAAGCGGGTCAAACAGCAGGCCAAAATATACCTTCGTCAAATTAATGTAGAAAATAAAGCGCCAGAATACGCCATCCATCAAACTGATGCCTTGGGTTACCTTGCTGCGTGCGCATTTCCCGATCGAATCGCCAAACCAAGGTCTGCAGGCATAGAGGGACAATGGCAACTGAGTAGCGGAGCGGGTGTTGAAATATCGGAAGAAGATAATCTCGCACAAGCCGACTGGCTAGCGGTAGCTGAAGTCGGTGGGATCGCTCATCGAAACGGGCAGAACAGACCTAGCCGCATTTTTCTGGCTGCACACTTAAACCCTGAACTTTTCTCGAATGAATTATCACGACTGCTTACCCGTAAAGAAGTTGTAGAGTGGGATAAACGTACAGAACGTTTTGTCGCGGAAGAACACGACTGCATCGGAAAACTCGTATTACATAAACGCTCCCTTACACAAGTACCCATCGAAGCGAAACAACGCGCCATAATTGAATTAATAAAAACCCGTGGCTTAGAATCCCTTCCCTGGCCCGACCATCTTAAGCAATGGCTGGCACGCGTAAACTTGATTTATTTTCACCTTGAAGAAAAGGGAGATTGGCCCGATCTATCGGAACAGGCTTTAAATAATACCCTCGGCCAGTGGTTGGCACCGTATCTGGATAACGTTAATTCCATAAAAGACATATCAAAAATTGACGTGTCATCCATCTTAAAAGCCTTGCTTCCCTGGGCATTATCGCAACAGCTGGAAAGTCTCGCACCTGCTGTTTATCGTGTACCCAGTGGTTCAAAAATAACCATTAATTACCTTCATACACCTCCAGTCCTTGCCGTAAAATTACAAGAAATGTTTGGCAGTGCAGAAACCCCAACCATCATTAATGGCAAAGTAACGTTGCTAGTGCATTTACTTTCGCCAGCCAAACGGCCATTACAGGTTACCCAAGACCTAGCGGGTTTTTGGGCGAACAGTTACAGTGATGTGAAAAAAGATATGAGGGGGCGATACCCAAAGCACCCGTGGCCAGATGACCCAATGAATGAAACCCCTACACGTAAACTAAAGCATCGTTGAGTCATGGGTGGCATGGCGTTTGGTTTGGTTTGGTTTGGTTTGGTTTGGTTTGGTTTG
>JAESUE010000050.1 GCA_016763235.1 Pseudomonadales bacterium | reverse complement strand
AATCATTTTTTAATGCCATTATGCGCGAGTTTGGACGCGAGCTGAATAGTTGCAAAACATAAAACTTTATATTAAGGAAAACCTCAATGACAAAAATTACTTTTATTCAACACGACGGCGAAGAACAAACGTTAGACGTTGAGAAAGGACTGTCCGTTATGAATGCTGCGACAGATCACCTGATACCCGGTATTGATGGCGATTGCGGCGGGGAATGTAACTGTGCAACGTGCCATGTGTATATTGATGATGCATGGATAGAAAAAGTGGGGCAGCCCCATGATGCTGAAGAAGCCATCATGAGTTTAAACCCTGAGCGTCAAAAAAATTCACGCTTAAGTTGCCAAGTTAAATTGACCGAAGAGCTCGATGGAATAGTTGTTCACATGCCAGAATTTCAGTATTAATGTGTTAGATATTGCAAATGGATTATAGGAGTATCAAATTATGAGTGACATGCTAGAGCCCAGAACCTCTATGGTAGGTAAAGACCCTTACAGCATCCCATTGGAAGACATTGATGTGTCTCAAAGGGAGTTATTTCGCACCAATACTATGTGGGGCTATTTCGATCGCCTTAGAAAAGAAGACCCCGTGCATTACTGCAAGGATTCGGAGTTTGGCCCCTACTGGTCGGTGACCAAATTTGAAGACATTATGAAGGTTGAAGCCAAGCATGATATTTTCTCTTCAGCTCTGGGTATTTCTATTCAAGATCCCATGGAAGATTTCAAGGTTTCTATGTTTATTGCTATGGATGAGCCTGAGCATGGTAATCAACGTCGAACGGTTCAAGGGGCAGTAGCGCCGAGAAACTTGGCGAACATGGAAGACCTTATTCGTCAGAGAGCGGGCGCTATTCTTGATTCGCTCCCCGTGGGTGAAACGTTTAATTGGGTTGAGAAAGTATCCATTGAGCTAACGACACAAATGTTGGCCACCTTGTTTGACTTTCCTTTTGAACAAAGACACAAACTAACCTACTGGTCGGATGTGGCTACAGCTGTGCCCGGCCCTGGTTCGATTATTGATACATTCGCCGATCGACCAAGAATTTTAATGGCGGAGTGTGTGCCTGCTTTCATGAAACTATGGCATGAGCGTGCAAACGCAGAACCAAGAACTGATTTGATTTCGATGATGGCTCACGGAGAATCCACAAAAAATATGGCGACTGAGCGCCCCATGGAATTCTTAGGTAATTTGATGTTATTAATTGTGGGTGGTAACGATACCACGCGTAATTCACTGTCTGGTAGCGTGTTATTTCTTAATGAAAATCCTGCTGAATATGAAAAGCTGAAAGCGAATCACGATTTAGTGAACACCATGGTTCCAGAAGTGATCCGTTTTCAAACACCTCTTACGCACATGCGCCGTACCGCTGCGGAAGACTTCAATCTGAACGGTAAACAGATTGAAAAGGGTGATAAAGTCATTATGTGGTATGTGTCGGGTAACCGAGATGAAACCGCGATCGAAAAACCTTATGAGTTATCATTGATCGTGAGAAGCCTCGCCATCATGTTTCTTTTGGTTTCGGTATTCACCGTTGTATGGGCAATCGTTTAGCTGAAATGCAGTTAAGAATTGTATGGGAAGAAATTCTCAAGCGTTTCGAGAAAATTGAATTGGTTGGTGAGCCGGTACGTAATAACTCCAATTTTGTTAAGGGTTATACGGACTTACCTGTTCGCGTACATCCATTATAAGTTAATGAGGCCAGATGTCTTTGTCTGGCCTCATTAAAATGTGCGTGGTTTTACGGGTTGCTAGCGCATCTGTCGAAACAACGGGGGCAGAGTAAAGTTGAATGTGCCCCTTCGCTTTGCGCTAACTAACAGGCCGCCCAATTTCAGCCCTTAACTTTCGGCCTATCAGCGCCGTAACTTGCTCCTCAAAACGATCACGCCCTTGTTGGCGTGATCTCATACCCTCCAGTAAACTACCCCTACATAACGCGTAAACAATGCTTTCTAGCCGCTCAATCGGCCACTCTTTTATTTTTCCTAAAGCTAAATTCTCAAGATGCGGCACAGACCGTATATGCACATAATTTGTCATGAAGACCCAAGCGCGCACATCCACCTCATACAGCTTCGAGTAAACGTTCAAGCAGCTTGCGTAGGCATAACTTCACTCTGACGCTAGCAATGCCAGAGCTACATGAGAAGCCAAGTACCGCCTTAATTCGGCTATCGGCCGTAAAAGTAATTCCAACGCTAACCATAAGCCTATGACCATTAATTTATGAGGTGTACTATAGATATTTTATAAGCATTTAAGGGGAAACCATGAGTGTACAGAATGTATTAGCTGGGCCTATTTTACGGAAAACCACTTTAAATGCGGTTTATGTATGGATCGCATTAGATAAAAAGATGGTCGTCAGTGGCGGGCTATATAATAGCCAAGGGCTAGAGTTAGAAAAAGCAACTCCCGCCTCATGCAAACCCGTTAAACTCGGGGAAAACCTATTTGTTTATCTGCTTGAAATAAAACCCGCCACCCCGCTCACCGAAGACTCTTTTTACACCTATGATATCGAAGTGGCAGGCCGCAATTTATCGCAGTTGGGCTTAACCACCGGGCACAAAGGCATCACTTACGGAAACCAATCTCGACCTGGTTTTTATTTGCCAAAGTTCCATAGTCATATTCTTCAAGCTTCCTGCCGACGCCCTCATGCGGCTTTAGAAAATGGCAAACTTCCGGTATTTGATCAATCTGAAAAATTAGATAAATTATTAGCGACTTCTATCAATAATAAGAACCGCCCCAGCATGCTATTTCTTTCTGGAGACCAAATTTACGCCGATGATGTTGCTTTAGCCTTGCAGTTAAAATGCTCCGAGCTGGGGGAGCACATTACCGGGGTGTCTGAAAGCATGCCTTATAAGAACAACACCCAAATAAAACCTTATAAAGCTAAAAAATATTCCCAGCGTAATAAAAAGTGGCTTACCGAAAAAGGCGGGTTTACTACGACCGCCGGGGAGAATCACCTAATGACCTTTGGTGAGTTCGCGGCAATGTATTTAATGGTTTGGGGATGGAGCGCAGACGCGCTTCAGTTTAAAACGTATAAGGACATTAAAAGTCGCGTAACACTCAAATCGGCACGACATGGGCGAAACAGAAAAGCCGCCACCTACAGTATTAAAAGAGCCGACTATAATAGAGAAGTTAAAGTGCTCAATGGCTTCTTCGAAAAAGTACATCATTTACGCAGAGTGATGGCAAATGTACCCACCTATATGATGTTTGATGATCATGATGTCACCGATGATTGGAACTTAAGTGAAAAAAATTCCACCGCATTAAAATCCAAAGCCCTTAGCCGGCGCTTGGCCACCAATGCCTTGGCTGCCTGCTGGGGTTTTCAGTTTTGGGGTAATGACCCTGAACGTTTTGGCACTAAAAAACTCAAGCAAACAATCCAAAACTATTATGGCCAAGATACAAACTCCCACCAAAGAGCGGCTACCGCAGAAAAAACATTACTAGACCAGCAGTTCTGGCAATATACAGTGCCTGTGCAACCCCCAGTAATGGTGTTAGATACCCGCACCCGTCGAGAGTTTCAATCTAAAAGTAAACTTGCACTCATGGACGACCAAGCATTCAAACTGCTTGATCGTGACCTCCATCAATTAATGGCGACATGCCCTGATTCAAAAAATCTGATTCTATTATCAGCCACGCCTGTGTACGGGTTCTCCACGATTGAAAAACTGCAGCTTAAATTCACCACGGAGAAGATGAAAATTGCGCTAGATCGCGAGCCATGGATTGCGAGCAAGCAAGCACTGGCTCGCTTAGTAGACACCCTCACCCAGCACGCCTCACTCGAACATATCGTGGTGTTATCTGGCGATGTTCACTATGGCTTCACGCGTTTTGAGCAAATATTTAGTCGCGGAAGAAACGTAAATTTCTATCAATGTACGAGTAGTGCCAGTTGTAATACGCCATCAGGTAGTGTCGGGCGTTTTGGGATGAAAGTGTTGGAAAATTGGAGTCGATTTATAAAAATAGACACGCCCTATCTCATGGCCAAAGAAAGAGAGAAGGATTTTATTATTTCTGATACCAATGTCGGCTTACTGAACATCAATGAACAAGGCCCTATTGCCACCACATTGCATTGCCATAACGTGGAAAATGGAGAAAACTATCGGCGCACGTTTGCACTGGGAGATGGAAAACGTCGGCTATTAACGGGTGATTAACGCTTAGTTTTTATTTTAAAATATTGCTTGCCTCGCTTCTTGGGGCAGGCAAAAAATACACCCTTTTCATTATTACTAGCCACTATGGTGTAGTAAGCACCGTGTTTTTCTGAAAAATGGCACCCCACTTATTTCTACGGAGGCCTTATTGCTGAACCTCAGATCGTTACCTCAATAAAACACGCTTACAGTCAAGAACCACTTAGCGATGTAGACAAGGCTTACTTACCCAGAAAAATAATCTTGAAATGAGAGACAAATCATGATCACTTTAACTCATAGAAAACCAAATAAAATATGGCTCTTCGTAGATTTGTGTGGAGCTCATGGAGCCATTTCCAATCCGCCGCAATAAAATAATATGCTATTTCTAAATCCGTCAAAGGATCTATAGCCTCTAGCGTTTGATTTTACCGTCTGAATTTTT
>JAESUE010000049.1 GCA_016763235.1 Pseudomonadales bacterium | reverse complement strand
GTTTATACTCAGCGTCATAATCGGCTTAAACAGACTGATGGCCCTTTGTTTCGAGGGCGTTACAAGGCCATTCTAGTCGACCAAGATAGTTATCTACTGCAGCTTTCGCGCTATATTCACCGCAACCCTATTGATATGCAACGACCGATGGTCGAGGCGTTGGAAGATTATCCTTGGTCAAGCTATCCCGCTTATATCAATAAAGCCAAAGCGCCTCGCTGGTTGGCCAAAGATAATACCTATCAAATGCTGGGCGTTCGGCAACGTTTTAATGGATATAAACGCTATGTCATGCAGGGAGTCGATGATGAAACTTTAAGTTTTTATAAGCGAGGCAATCAGGCAGCGGTATTGGGTGATCCGATTTTTCGTGAATGGGTGTACAACGAGCTACTGCCTGAATTGAAGGCCGAGGATAAAGCAGTGGTGGTGCAACCGGCTATTTCTATCGATGCCGTATTGCAAGGAGTGGCTGCATACTACCGAGTTAGTATTGATGGAATTAGGCAGGTGAGAAAGGGGCCGAATGCTGGGAGTGAGCCGAGAAAAGTTGCGATGTATTTGTGCCAAGAGCTGAGTGCGGCAAAACTGGTTGACATAGCCTCGTATTTCGGACTGGGGCATATCGGATCGGTCAGCTTTATTACTCACCAGGTGAGGAAACGAAAAGCTGAAGATGTGAAATACATGAAAATACTAGAGCTGATAATTATTAGTATTGTGAAAAAAGCGACTTGACCCCCAAGAAAGCCCCTCGTACTCAAAAATCAAGTGGTGCGCTTACTGGTTGAGCGTGGGTTTGATCCTGTGGTTTTTTTAGCTTAGCTTGAGGGGGTTGTTTTTGAGTGTCTCAGAAAGTGCATCTTGTGCTGGTGTATGAGGCGTAACAATATTATTATCTTTCATGGAGTGTATTCGTTGTTGGTGTTTGATCTTCCTTGGCCATGATCAAGATGGTACGTTGCGCTCTTAAATTTTTATACGCTAGATATGACTATACCTCACCTTTTAATTGGGTTTATATTTTATGAAAAAATTATTTATTGCATTTGCATTTGCACTTGCATCTCTTCTTTCGGTTTATTGTTTTTCGGCTAGCTCGCCCGAGGTCAGCCCCTATGGGAAATTACTCACTGATAGTTATGGTGTGGTTAAGGTAGAAATGGCCAACCTAAAAACGAAAAATGAATATGGTCTGTATGACTGTTTAGTAAAAGTAACCGGGCTGCCTGCCTTCCAGCAAGGTATTGACGGAAAAGTACGTTTGTATCGAGCTGTTCCTGCGGGTCGAGGATTTAACCTTCAGTACGAAAAAGATGGGAAATGGCTCAATTTTATGTCTTCAAGGCAAATATGGGGAAATTGGACATCGATGGAAATATTCCTTGATGGCCATAGTTACGATGTATTTCTTGACTCAAGTCGCTCCAAAGATGTGCGGTCTCTTCACTTGGCCTCGGCCTATAGTAGTCCTTCTGACGTAGATGAGTGGAAGTATGAAATTAACCCCTATGGCATATCCTTGACTGATTCTACTTCTGGGCTAGAGGTGGAAATCGCCTACTTTAACGAAAAAAATGCAGATGGTTTATACGATGTTTTGATGAGAATTTCTGGCGAAGCAGCTTTTAATGCCGGTGTTGATGGGAAGGTCATTCGTTACACGGTTAAGAACAGTGGTTTGGGGTATGCGTTTAGTTTTAAAAAGGGTGACTCGGAGCGTAACCGTATGACAACAAGAAATAATAATTGGTTGTTTGGCAAGTCTTATGATCTTTATTTTGGGAATAAAACGTTTAATTTATATCCAAATAATAACTCTTCTGCAGTAAGACCTCTAAATTTACTGAGTGAATATAAAAAGCAGTAGCCTTAACGGTCGGCAAGAATCCCAGCACTCCCCGTGCTGGGTCAGGCTAATCCTACCCCGGTTTAACGCACACTCTTTAAAGCCGGCAGAATTCCCCCAAAGGGGAGTAAGCATGGCAAGAAAATCTCGGATAATATTCACCAGTGAGTTCAAGTGAGTAAGCAGGCTATTCTCATATCCATTCGCTTTGTCGCAGTCCGTAAGCCGGCAACCTTGGCACTAATTTTTTTGTTGCTATTCAGCTCACGCATAAATTCGTGCATAACGGCGTTAAAACATGATTGTTTATGCGTATAAATTCACATCTTCGACCTTGTTGTGCACGAATTTGAACGGAGTAATGAACAGTAATAGAGTTCGCTAAATAGTTACCTTTTCTTAAACTTACCTAAATTCATAAGCACCCCACTCGAAAGTGAGATTTTCTTTCCCCGCGACCTTGGCGCAGCGTAACGGAAATGTTTGTATGGTCAATCCATAAGTGGGGTTAACGGCATTGGTTCAGAGTATATAAATGTATTTTTTAAAACTGCCATTCAGGCAGATTTCACGATAACTACACTTACTTTGCCTTACTTGTTGCTAAGCTTAAAGAGGTCGTTGCACGGGAGTCATTTTCTCTCATGCTGCGAAAGCGACAGAATTTTAAGGGAGAATAAATCGTATGAAAGTTATCACCATCTCCGATATTCAACAGCTGGTTCAGAAAGAAGGCCTTAAGCCCTTTTTTAACGCCGTGATTGAGTACCTCCAAGAAGACTTTTCTCGTTGGGATGAATTTCAGTTTTCTCCTCGGTATGCGGCCCATTACCCCCACGGTGTTATTGAGTTGATGCCTTGCTCGGATGATCAGTTATTCAGTTATAAATTGGTGAATGGGCACCCTGGCAATCCTTTAAAAGGGGATTTGTCCGTGGTGGCGCTAGGGCAGTTGATTCAGGTGAGTAATGGATACCCCGTAATGCTGAGTGAGATGACGTTGCTGACCGCTATTAGAACGGCTGCTGTTTCAGCTCTGGGGGCTCGTTATATGGCGCGTGATGATTGTGATTCTCTCGCGATTATTGGGACAGGCGCACAGGCTGAATTTCAGGTTGTCGCCATGAGCTGTGTGCGGCCCATTAAAACCGTATATTGTTATGATGTGGATAATGAAGCGATGAAGAAGTTTTCTTCAAATCTCAAACCGCTGGGTTTTGATATAGTGCACTGTGACAGTGTTGCGGAGGCGATTGCCAATACGCATATTGTGATTACGGCAACGGCGGCTAAAACGACCCAGCGCATCGCGACTTTTGAGCAATTTCAGGCGGGGACACATATTCATGCGATGGGTGGTGATTGTCCGGGCAAAACAGAAATTGATTTGGATATGCTGCATCGCGCTAGGGTTGTGGTGGAGTATCTTCCACAAAGTTTGATCGAGGGAGAAATTCAGCAGGGGGATGCTTCCTTGGTTTATGCTGAGCTTTGGGAACTGGTTAACGGTACAAAGAAGGGGCGCGAGAATGACAAAGAAATCACCCTGTTTGACTCTGTAGGTTTTGCTTTGGAGGATTACTCAATTTTACGCTTGGTGCATGAGTTAACTGAGAAGCATCAGCTTGGTCAGGAAATGGATTTGATCCCTGAGTTAAAAGACCCTAAGAATTTGTTTTCACTGCTGGGGTAAACGGTTTTAATGAGTTTGGACATCAGCTTGAGGGTGCGTTGATCAGGGTCTTTTATAGGCACGTATTCACTGATTTCCAAGCCGCATATTTGGGTATTTTGAAGGGCTTTGCTGAGCGCGTATAGCAAAGCTTCCCCTCTAATTCCATTTGCCACGGGTGTTGCAACCGCTGGGGCATCCCGTGGATCGATGGCATCCATATCAATGCTGAGGCCAATCTGGTTACAGCGCTGGCTTAGTTTTT
>JAESUE010000048.1 GCA_016763235.1 Pseudomonadales bacterium | reverse complement strand
ATTTGGGCAAAACAAGGCGAAAAATGTGAGTTTATAAGTATAAATAATCACTTTTTAACGCTGTTATGCACGAATTTGAGCGTGAGCTGAGTAGTTACGGGAAAAATAATAATGAAAAACTCTGATAGAGCGGGACAGTTAGATACAATTCTAGATAAGAAACAACTATCCACACTTTTCCAAGTGATATTTTCACTTAAAGAAAGAAAGGCTTATGGTTACGAAGCTTTAGCCCGTGGGCCATATAAAAGCGATCTCTATAAGCCTATTGCCTTATTCTCTTATGCATTTACCCGTGGTCATTTGCAGGCACTGGATAAAGTAAGTAGTGCACTAGCACTGCGACGGTTTGAGCGGGCGAAATTATCCGAAAAGATTTTTATCAATCTTTCTCCTCAAACAATCACTTCATTTGATTCTAAAATTGAGAGCCTGCTAAATCTAGGTGAGGCAAAGGGGGTTCCTCCAGAAAAAGTGGTTATCGAAGTGACCGAACACTTTGCGAGCGAAGACCTTTCTCAATTGATATCCGCACTGAATAAATATCGTGCAATGGGCGTTGAGGTGGCGATTGATGATTTTGGCGCAGGGTATTCCGGTTTGCGTCAATGGTTGGATATAGAGCCAGATTATATCAAGCTCGATGGGCACTTCGTGAAAAATGTAAATAGTGATAAAAAAAAGCGATTGTTTATAGAGAGCGTGAAATCTCTTACCGATAAGCTAGGTTGTAAATTGATTGTAGAAGGGATTGAAACCAAAGAGGAGTTCAGCTTTATATCCGATCTAGGGGTGGATCTCGTTCAAGGCTATTTTATTGGTTATCCACAGCGCCTTGTTGTTCACTAGCGATATACCTATAGTATTATAAATAGTAGTGATTAATCCGGAAGCCAGTTTTCTGGCAGTTTATATACCATCAACAGAGCATGTGTATTTTTGGTATTCGTAGCGCTGTTACTAATACGTGCTTTTTCGTTATTATCAACGACAATATACAGCCTGTTTTCTAAACGCGCTAAGCCTTCTGCGATACCAAAGTGTGTGTCTCGGTAAAGAAACTCTGGCGAGTTTTCTACGTGGCTATAACTCCAGCAGGTTTCTACGCTCAGCTTATTCAGGTTTCTGCGACAGATCAAAAAGTTGTTTCGCTCTAGTGTGAAAAGGTAGCCACCTTCTTGCCACAAACCTGATAAATCTTGGGAGCGCTGGGGGTAATTTGAAAATTCAGAATCAGGCACTAAGTGGGTTCCGGTAACTTCCCACTTATTGGACGAGTATTGCGCCTTAATAAGGCCACGCTTACTTCTTTCCGCAGCAATGTAGAGTGAGTTTTTACCCTGCCATGCAAGCCCTTCAACGCCACCATTGTAGACACTGAAAAATCCCTTTTTGGCACCGTCTTGATATAGATTATTCATTTGCCAGTGAGCGCATCCAGAGCTGTCTATTTTTGCGATATTAAAAAATGCTTCGCTGGCGAGATAAATATTGCCATTATTATCACAAGTAATTGCCTCCCAATCGTATGTTTTTGAGGAAAACAGCATTGATAATCTTGTTTTAATACCTTCCTTCCATGGTAGAGAGGAAGGGAGAGGGGGAGGGCTTACGATGATTTTTTGGAACAAACTGAGAGGATGTTCTTTGTTTGATGGATGTAATTCATAAATAGAAGAGTTCTGGTTATCTGAAACCATAAGAAGACGATTTTGACAAACGCTTAATCCAGAGGGTTGAAGCGGGGATTCGTGATAGAGAGGAAGGCTGTCTATCAGTGAAAGTGGCTGTGGCCTTTCTATATCGGTATAAGTTATATCAGCATGAGCGGAAGATTGAAAATATATAAGTACGATAACTGTGAAAATAGAAACAAAAGAAAAATTGCTCATTGGGAAACCAGAAGAAGAATTAAAATCTCTATTTTTAGAGCTGCCCTATAGTGTTATTTCGATTCAAACTATGCATCCTTCTTCTTAGCCAGCAGTAATAAGAGCGAAGGCAATAAAAAATAGGTAATAATGAGGGAGAAAAACAAGTCTAAAGCAACAAGTTTTCCTAATATAGCATTTAATTCAAACGCTGATAATATCAACACCAAAAACCCAGTTATGAGTACGACGGATGTAACTCCCAGTGCGATACCTACCGTGTTGAAGGCATAGTGTATGGCCTCCTCAGCGGTTTCATTTCTTTCTCTACGAGCACGAAGGTATTTGCTCATAAAATGCACAGTGTTATCCACGATAATCCCCAGGCCCACAACACTCATCACCGCGCCTGTCATTCCGAGTTCACCAATCCATAAACCCCAGGCACCATAAGCCAGAAGTGTTGGCGCAACATTGGGTATTAAACTCAATAGACCCAGAAGAATGCTTTTTAAAGAAATCATCAATGCAACGGTAATCAGTAAAATTGCGGTAATGAGGCCGTAAACCATACTGGCAAGGTTTCGTTCTGAAATCTGTGCAAACATAATGGATGGCCCCACTGAACTAGCTATTTTCAGGTCGGGAGCATTCATACTCAGCCAGTTCATTGCTCGTTCATCTAATGCAATGAGATCTTTTGATTTTGTGTTTTTAATAGTGATTGTAAAGCGGGAGTTTATTTTGTGCACATCCATCTTGTTTTTAAGATCAAGCCCGTAAGGTAAAGACAGTTCGTAAAAAAAGAGATATTGCGCTGCTTCATCTGCATTATCCGGAATTGTATAATGGCTTGGGTCATTACCATGCAGCACTTTGTTTAAACGTTTGACAAGCGTTGCCAGAGAATCGACATGCAAAGTCGCTGGTTGTTGTTTGAACCAGTCACCAAACGCTTCTAGTTGTTTTAGATAATCAGGGTCTACTATTTCACTGCCGGGCATGGCTTCAACGGAATAGTGCAAAGCCATTACGCCGGTCAAGTTTTCTAAAATGAAATCGTTATCCCTTCTGAATTCAATGGAATCATTAAAGTACTCCGCAAATAAATCATTAAAATCAATACGAGGAATAAAAACAGAAAATGCCGGTATTATGATGGCAAAAAATACGATAATACCTCGGTAGTGTTTAATGACTATATGATGCAGTTTATCCATTATGTCATTTTTAATATCTCGTTGTGTATTCTCCGTCTTCATGGGGATGAGCATCATAAATACGGGCAAACCCACAATGGAGAATATAAATGCGGCGACTACACCTAAAGCGACGGTATTTCCAAGATCCCTAATGGGCGGAATCTCGCTAAAATTCAAACTTAGGAAACCAATGACAGTCGTAAAACTGGTAAGAAATATGGGCTGCATATTGATACGTATCGACTCACGCATTGCCTCTTCACGGCTTTTATTATGGCGTAATTCGTGAAAAAAAGTAGATAAGAGGTGGATGGAATCTGCAATTGCAAGGGTAAGAATAACGACAGGTGCGGCACCCGTCATGCTGCTTTGCAATATTCCTAAATGTCCACCGAAGCCGAATGCAGTAATAACCGAAAGTGATACCACTAAAACAGCGCCAATGGTGCCCGCCCATGAACGAAGAAAACCATAGGTGCTGACAATAATCATTAAAAACATAAGCGGCATCAAGGTCACTCCATCATGAATGATGGACTCTATAAACGCTGCATTAAGAGGGGTTTGGCCCGAAAGATAGGTATTTAGCTGGGGGTTTTCTTTTTCGATGCGTTGAGCAAGGTCTCTGGCGAAAGCCATTGCTTCCGCTTCCTCTGCTCCCGCATTAGGTGGAAGGTTCATGGTGATGTTGATCGCAGCAACATGGCCCTGGGATGAAACCAGCCTGCCAACCAGTTCTTGTTCATTTAGGGCGGTGTGCCGAATAGAGGCGATCTCTTCTGGCGTTAGCTTACTATCCTTCTTGACCAGTGGGCTAACGATTAGATCGTCATCGATAGACTCTGTATTTTGGTAATTGGTTAGCGAATCGACACGTTTTGAATGCGGGGTTTGCCACGCAAGCTCGGTGTAATCTCTAATAACGCTCAGTTCGTTTTTCTGAAAAATATTGCCATCGACAGATTCGATAGCAATCATAATATTGTCTTGCGATCCGAAACGATCTTGGAACTCGTTAAATGCTTGCAGTTGCGGATTTTGTGGGCTAAAAAATATTCGGTAGTCGCTTGAAAACTTCAAGCTTGGTAAGCCGCTGGCTGCCAGAATAATAAAAAGTAGACAAAATATTATTACAGTTCGTCGCTTCTGAAGAAGTGTTGCTCCGTAGTTATTCATATTTATTCAAAAATCCTAATCTACTGGGCGAGGGCTTTTCGTTTGAGTAGATAATAATGAATGTTGAAGTTTAAGCAGAAGCCATGAAAACAGGTGCTTGGAATGATTGGGATTCTGCTTGATACTTATTCTCAGCGTTAATTTAAGTATACGTGATTGCTTAGTAAATCCGTGGGTATATCCTGTTGTCATAGGTATGACTTTTGTAACGCCCCTATTGATATAGGTAACTCTACGAGTCAGCTGCATGTAGATGACGTATGCTTTAAAAAGTTCTGGTATTTTTATATTGTAATTCGAATTCCGGAGTTCAGGTTTGTGGAAATAGCCGATGCACATCACCGAGCACATACCCTGTAGGTTGGGTAGAACGAAGTGAAACCCAACAATTTCGAAATAAGCATTATCACTTAATTGATGGCAGTATCAACGAGTAATTTAAGCGCCTAAATTCAAATAGCGACAGGATTAAATAAGGGCTAGCTATTAAAACCGGTGCCATAGTGGATATTCATCATGTTGGGTTTCACTTCGTTCTCGGCAACCGCTCCATGCGTGGCTCTACCTCCTGCATCCATGCAGTCGTACCCAACCTACGGGGTAGTTGGTTCTATCTTTTAAGGCCTGAACTTGAGCTGTAATCTGGCGTTTAGTTTTTAGAATGGTATTTCGACAATTTATTTTAACGGGAGAACCCTATTTCTAAACTTAAATTAGAAGTTGTAGTTTTATGTATGCTCAGTTTTTTCGCCTTGCCGGTTTATTCTGACTCTAGCGTCGAAAAAGGCAGGGCGATTTTTGAAGAGATGGATGTGAGGGAAAGTGGTTTTGGTGATTTTTCAACAAAACAAACCATGATCCTTCGTAGCAAGTCCGGTCAGGAAAGTCGCCGACAAATGGAAAATTACGTGTTGGAAGGCATCGGCTCGGCTGGCGACAAAACGCTTGTCATTTTTCGTTCACCCAAGCGTGTGCGGGGTACTGCATTACTCACGCACTCCCAGCAGGCCAAAGATGACGATCAATGGTTGTACCTGCCTATACTCGGCAGGGTGAAACGTATTAGCGGGGCGTCTAAAGCAGGTGCGTTCTTAGGCAGCGAGTTCTCTTATGAAGACTTAGCACCGCTGGAGCTTGATGATTACGATTATCGCTTTCTTGGAGAAGAAAAAGTTGATGGCGTCGCATTTTACAAAATTGAACGCATTCCTCGGAATGTTGATTCAGGATATAGCCGGCAAGTGGTTTGGGTGCATCAGCAATATTATCGTTTTGAAAAGGTCGTTTTTTATGACCGCAAAGAAACCCTGTTAAAAGAAGTCGTGTTTAAGGATTACAAACGTTACCTCGACAAATACTGGCGTCCACATACGATCAATATGGTGAACAAATCCGATGGTAAAAGTACCGATTTGCTGATCGAGGAATATAAATTTCGAACAGGCTTAAACGAAGAATCTTTTACCCAAGCCAGTTTGCGCCGAATAAAATAGTCGCGCTTATTCAACTTTTTGAGCAGTGAAAACCATATGAATGTAGCCAAACCAAAAAAACTCGCTTTTCTGGTGTTTATCTTGCCACTGCTCATGTCGGTGAATAATGTTCAAGCAGATGCTCAGGGAGAGGGTGAGATTTCTTTGCAAACTCGTTTGTTTAATCAAACACCCCAATACGATGATCAGGAAAATCAAAGCCGTTCTTTTGCAATGTCGTTTAACGTTTCGGGCAATATAGGTACAAGTATTGATGGCGAAATAGAAACGTTTTATCGCTACGATGATGCAGATTGGGAGCGAACAAAAGGTGATTTCAGAAAAGCCTATTTACGTTGGATAAACCCGCGTTACGAAGTCTTAGTGGGTTTAAATCGCGTATTTTGGGGGGTTACGGAAACAAATCATCTTGTGGATATTATCGGGCAGTCAGACCTTGTTGAATCCCCTGATGGAGAAACAAAACTCGGTCAGCCAATGGTGACACTGGCCATACCCATTGAAAATGGCTTGGTGGATTTTTACCTATTACCCTATTTTCGTGAGCAAACCTTCCCTGGGAAAGAAGGGCGTTTGCGTTTTTCCTTGCCGATTGGTCAGGATAAGCCCCTTTACGAGAATGACGATGAAGAAAAGCATATCGACGTTGCGGCACGCATTACTAAAAGTTTCGACAATGCAGACCTAGCGCTTTCCTATTTCCAGGGAACCGGCCGTGACCCTAGTTATGATTTTTCGGCGGAAAGCTCTGTCATTCTTCCTTATTATCCACAGATAAAGCAGTTTGGTTTAGAAGCGCAATATATTAAGGATCAATGGTTATTCAAATTAGAATCTATTTACAGAGATGGACAGCCAAATTTATTTTTTGAGGATGAGGCTTATCAGGCCGTAACGGCCGGTTTTGAATACACACCTTACGGTTTAGCCGGAAGCTCTCAAGATTTGGGTCTTATTGCTGAGGTGCTTTATGACAGCAGAGGGCAGGCGGCATTAAGCCCTTATGAAGAAGATATCGCTATTGGGGGGCGCTGGGTGCTTAATAATCTACAAAGCGCCGAGTTGGTGATTTTGTGGATACAGGATGTAGATCGTTTCGCACGGGTTTTTGTGGTGGAAGGCAGCATTGAGATGGGTGAATCTATGGCTTTGAGCTTTGAGTCCACCATTATTTCTCACCAGCCGCAACCGTCGGTTCTAAGGCCGTTAGAAAGTGATCGACTCTTGTATGATTTACGGGATGATGATTCTGTACAGTTAACCCTAAGCTACTATTTCTAGAGCGGCCCTCTATTTTTAAACTTATTGAGAGGCCATTAAAATAGCCTCTCAATAAGCTGTTTCACGTTTAACTCGCCTTCTTGAGCTCTTCCTCTATTTCTTCGTGCTCTACAATGTCAGTCGTTTTCGTCTTGTCAAAAATAAGCAGTAGTGGCGGCACCAGAAAAAATGTTGCGGCTAATGCAAAGGCCACCGTTAGAGATATAAGTAATCCCATATCTTTAGTTGGCTTAAACGCCGAACCGTAAAGTACGCTAAAACCAAGAACCAGTATCACTGATGTGACCAGCAGCGCCACTCCCACAGTTCGGAAAGAGTAAAGAATAGCCTCTTCGGTATTCATATGAAGTTCTCTTTTGGCTCTTAAATATTTGCTGAGAAAGTGCACAGTGTCATCCACGATAATACCCATCGCGATAACCAGAACCGCACCGCCCGACATGCCCAACTCGCCCACCAGAACAGACCATGCGCCGAAAGCCATCACCAGGGGCAGTACATTCGGTGCAAGGCTCAAAAAACCTAGCTTAATATTGCGCAGCGAAATGAGTAATATTGCAGAAATAAGAAATAAGGCCAAGAAGGAACCCTTCACCATGCTGATAATATTACGTTTGGCAATGTGGGCGAACATGATGGTTTCACCAATTGCGGGTGAAACGATTAAACTTGGCGTATTCGCTTTCGCCCAAGCATCGGTATCTTCAGCCAGGCTTAAAATTTCACTGGTTTTGGAATTTTCTATATTAAGGGTTAAGCGGCTGCGGCTGCGATCATCGCTGATACTGTTGCTAATATCCCGGCCCATAGGGAGAGACATTTCATACATGAGAAGGTATTGCGAGGCCAGTTCGCGGCTTTCTGGCGCACGATAATAGGCGTCATCATCATTGTGCATGGTTTTGTTTAACTCGAAGATGATGCCATCATAACTACTAACGTATTGCACTTTTTCTTGTTTTAACAGCCACTGCTTGAGTTTTGCTAAATCACGCAGATAGGCGGGGTTATTAATGCCGCCCTCTTCACCAGAGTCGATATCGTAAGAGATAGTGACCATTCCCACCATGTTGTCCATAAGGAAATCGCTGGTGCGGCGGAATTCAATAGAGTCATCAAAATACTCCAGGAACATATCATTGAATTCCAAGCGAGGAACCTGTGAAGCAAGGCCGCCAATAAGTAGAACCATTGCGCCGAGATAGAGGGGGTAACGAGAGGAAATGCGTCCACCAAGGCGCTCCATCGCAGGGGTATCATCATCTTTTACCTTGCGCGCTTTGATTGGTACAAGGCTAAGAAATGCAGGCAAGAACAATATCGACAACAAATAGGCGGCCAACACACCGATTGCCACCTCATTCCCCATATCACGAAAAGGCGGAGATTCGTTAAAATTCAGGCTTAAAAAACCGATAATGGTGGTTAAGCTAGTGAGGAAAATAGGTTGGTGATTAATGCGTAAAGTTTCAAGAATAGCCTCATTCTTCGTTTTTCCATGGCCCATTGATTGAAACATCGAGATAAGGATATGAACGCTGTCTGCAACCCCAACAGTGAGGATAACAATGGGTGCCATAGCCGTTACGTTGGTCATTGTGATGCCTAGCGTAACCACTCCCCCCACAGCAACAATGGCAGAAAAAAGCACCACAAGCAGGGTGCCAAACATACCCGCCACTGAGCGCAAAAATACCAGCATACAAATGATCATCAGCCCCACCATCAAGGGCATCAGTGCCAAACCATCTTTAAGCATTGCCTCGGCAAAGGCTTCATTAATATAGAGCCCGCCAGTTTCATAAAATGTCACACCGGGGTGTTTGGTTTTCAGCTCTGCTTTTAATTTGTCGATATAATCCATGGCCTCTTGGCGCTTTGCCTTTGCGCCTTCGCCATCGGTAATATTAAAGGTGATGACAACTGCCGCCAGAGAGCCATCTCTGGCTACCAGCTTATCGGCCAACACATCGTGGTCGCTCGCATAGTGTTGTAGATCGGCGATGTCTGCGTCGCTTAACTCGTAGGCGTTTTGGTAGGTGTTATCCACGTCTAATTCATCATCAAAAACGCGGGTGCGCTGGAAGTTTTGTAGGGAATCTACACGGCGGGAATAGGGAATCTCCCAAGACTTCTGGGTGAACTCCTCAATAAGAGCCAGGTTTTCTCGGGTGTAAATATTTTTGTCAGCAGGGGCGATCGCGATATAGGCATTTTTTGTTTCACCGTAGGAATCTTTAAAGCGGTTAAATGCCAATAGCTGTGGGTTGTCATCGGCAAAGAAAACGTTCAGATCGTCCGTCATAGCGATATTTCGAATCTGAAAGCCAAATAATGCGACTATAAAAAACGTGGCAATCACAATAGGCCAGCGGTGGCGTAATACAAATGGGCCGAGAGGGGAGTTGTTCATTGCTAATAACATCCTGTCTAATCGTGGGTTTTATTTTTGGAATAAGGCCGCGAGATCTAACTCAAGGGGTTTAGGGGGCACAAGGGCATTGTGAAAATGCGCTGTATCTTTACCTAGTCGCGGCTGTTGTCGCTGTATTATGTTTATTAGTTGCGCTTGAATTGCGTCGAATACTAACCAGCTGCTTCCATTTTGTCGAGTCGATGTGTTGCGCTGCGTCAATATGGAATGGAATTTTTGGCATGTTAGACTGCTATGTTGGTGCCCAAGTGGGCATAGCAATCAAATGGTAACACCTCGCGAATCGGTAACTGTTCAAATAGCGTTCAAATTTGAGCGTGAGCTGGGTAGTTACAGCAAATAAACCCATTAGGACGTTGGTATGGAATTAAAAAATATAACGCGCTTTTTCCAAGTCACATTGATCTGTGTGAGCATTCTTGGTTTAAACGGCTGTGAGAGTCTCTATTTTTCTGCCATGGAAAAAGTCGGTGTTCACAAAAGGGATATTCTAAAAGATAGAATTGAAGACGCGCGAGATGCACAAGAAGAATCAAAAGAGCAGTTTGTATCCGCTTTGGATGAGTTCAAGCAGGTGCTTCATCTTGAAGAAACGTCGCTGGAAAAACGTTATAAATCCCTTCAAGCTGAATACGATGCCAGTGAAGAGGCCGCACAAGAGGTACACGATAAGATAGCCGCCGTAGAAAGCGTCTCCGAGGCATTGTTTAAAGAATGGCAAAAAGAACTAAGCCTATACACCAGCCCCGCGCTTAAACGCTCAAGTGCTGCCAGATTAAAAACCACCCGTAAGAAATATGCACAGTTGATAGTGCTAATGAAACGGGCCGAATCAAAAATGGCCCCTGTATTGAACACACTGCGAGATCAAACCCTGTTTCTAAAGCATAACCTCAATGCGCAAGCGATTTGCACGGTTAGAGCTGAGTTAGGGCGTGTTGAGCAGGATGTAGACCAACTTGTTATCGCTATGGAAAAGTCTATTCTTCAGGCGAATGCATTTATACAAGAATTAAAGTAAGGCAGTGTCAATGAATAGAAAAAGTCGTTGGCCTTTATAATCGTTCAGCTCGCATTCATATTTAAGAGGGGTATCTTTAAGCAAGCGCTGGTTCTATCGTTCCTTTTCCGTTGCTGTTCTGGCAAGTCAAAACACTTTTTTGCATCATTACGTTTATTAATGCTAATGCCATGTAAAAAGAAGGTTTTTTCGCGCATATCCCCAAAAACCGACTAGAGTTAAAAAACAAGGGCTGGGTTTATCCGGCTGATGTCACCAGCAGGTGATGTTTGTAGTTAGGATAATTATTTCCTGGCGAAGTTTTTTATTAATTTTCTCTAGTGGAGAGGAACATATGTCAATTAAAAAGTCACTCGCTGCCGGTGCACTGGCCTTGGCCCTGCCAATGTCGGCCATGGCTGCCACCGATTTTAAGATTAATGGTTTTGCAAACGCTGGTTTTACCTGGGTAGATTCCGATGAAACATACCTGTT
>JAESUE010000047.1 GCA_016763235.1 Pseudomonadales bacterium | reverse complement strand
CGTACTGATTGTCAGCATCGGTATTAACTATAACGTCAGCCCCCTGCTTTAAACATTCCTCAAGGCCAGCCATAAATCCCTTTGCTAAACCCTGGTTGTGCTTAAAGTTGACAATATGATCAACGCCACATTCTTTGGCGACCTTAACAGTGTCATCTGTACAGCCGTCGTTGATAATTAACCATTCTACTTTGGTAAAACCGGGCACTTCTCGAGGTAGTGAGGAAAGTGCGATAGCTAACGTTCCTGCTTCGTTGTAGCATGGGATTTGTATAATTAATTTCATTTATTCCTTGTTCGTACTAGATAGTGGTGTCGAAGTAACTAGTTCAATTGAATGTAGCGCCACCCCAAGAACCCGTTTATCGCTAACGCCACGTAAGTTTTTTGGTGAGATTGCGTTAGGTATATGGATGGATAGGCTTAGAATAGGTTGGTTATTTGGTAGTTGGATCGAAATTTTCTGAATAGATGAATTACGATAGCTAAGCAATTTTAATTGAGTGTCACCTTCAACACCTAACTCCAAATTAACATCTACAGGTCGCTCTTTGCTAGCACCGTAGACACTCACGTATAACATCAATGCGCAAGCTCTGGAATCACAGATTTCGGGGATAGGTAATTTTAGCTGAGCTTGTTTACTTGACCATATATGGGCTTTTTCCAAATCATGCCAGCCTGAACCAAGAGCGCGAAGTAAAGCAACGGAACGTTCAGAAACGACCATTGGGTATGCTGATGCTTCTGGAGGGTTTCCTTTCATCCATGCGATAGGGCCGCCGTTGGAACTCATAGCGATGGGATAAACTTCAGTCTTTTTGTCATTGAAACTGCGGGTGTATGTAAATAATGGGCCGTTACAAGATTTAAGCCATTGATCAAAACTTAGATTTTTTAGTTCGTAATCGTACAAAATAAATCCGAAATCAAACCAGAACGTGTGTTTTACGTAGGTATCGATGCCAGAATGATCAAAGCCAACGCAACTACCTGGTGTAAACTGATCTCGAACTTGTAGTGCGGCATTCCACCTATTTGAAGCATTTTCCGAATCTTTATTATGCCATTTTATTTGCAGGTAGGAGGAGTAGGAAAAAATAGTAGCAATGAGTAATATACTGACTTTCCGAGGAACTGCAACGGTAAGAATTATCAGTGCACAACCTGCTAGTAACCAAATCCATACTCCATGCTCTTTTAACACGAAACTTTGCCAGAATGCAGATATATTGAAATATGCAGTATGGAGGACGTCTTTCATTCCATACGCCATTAATATTGCACATAATGAGGCTATAGGAATTGCCCAAAGCATTTTTCGAAGTGATGGCGACAATACACCAACTAAAAGAATAGGTGCAATGACCCCTTCGACGTAGCGGCCATACATCCAATGGTCAAGTCTCTGAGCTTCAGGATTTGATGAAAACATGAGTGCGGGTATCACGATAGCGGTCAAAAAAGAAAGCCATATAAATATTGCGGTTGAGCGATTTTCAATATTCGTGTCTTTGTCTATAGCGTCTGATTTTTGTAGTGCCTTTTCCGTAATTGTGAACAAGCCGAGCCAGATTAGTCCGACTGTACCGACACTGAGGTAGAATAATTGCCCAGCTATGCGAGAAATAATTTCCTTGATACCGCTTATAGAGGTTAAAGGTGTTAGCAGTCGTGTAGGGTCAGGGTAATGAAGGTTGGCGGGGTTTCCGCTTATACTCATCTGCGAGTGCAACCAAGGGGTGATGCCATTTCGGTAGATTAAAACCATGGCGATAGTAGCCAGCACCTGTGCGAGAAAAGGCATATAACTATTGCGTTGCCATGATATATAGGCCGTACCGATGCTTAATGCTATCAATGGTGCTACCGCTATTGGGTGAATCCAGTATAGAAAGCCTGAAGTTACCCCGAGGATTAGCCAAGATCTGGCCCCCTTTTTCTCTCGAGTTGATCGCAAGTACATGATAAACATAAGTAAAAAAACTGGGACAAATGCAATCTGAGCAAAAGAATACCCAGCCATTATGACCCACATTGGGTAGAGTGAAACCAGGGCAACAGAGGTAACTCTATTTTCCGGCGAGGTATTCGGATTTAGATACTTTGCAATCAGCCATAAGTTATTTACGATAATGACAAAAAGTAACGCATTGATCGCCTTTACCACTATCCAGATTTCTTGGGGGGTATTAGCAATCCAAAATGCAGGTGCAATAAGCATTGAATAACCTGAATGGTAGCTGCTAGCAAGGTCGTTTGGGTATCCAGCAAGAGCCGCCGCATTGGCTAAGTAGCTCCCTTCATCGGCTTGTATCATTGGCCCCTGCACTAAGATATTTATACTGAATACCATTAACCCTGCTATTGTAAGAAGAAAATACGAGGGGATGGTGTTCCAGCTAGGGGCTTTAATTTTAACGTGTGACACAGTTTTCCCTTTACACATTAGTTTTAAGAATTATATCGCTTAATTTATCTGCGCTCTCGGCCCACGTAAGCCATGGAATTGCGCCTGACAGAGGGTGTTGTCCTAAGCTGTAGAGATTCAGCCAAGTCCTAATTCCTAATGATAATGTATTCGGAGATAGCCCTTTAAAGTAGAAGGCATGTTCTCCGGCTATTTCCTTGAAGACAGGGATATCTCGTGCAATGATTGGGAGCTTGTGCTGAGCCGCCTCTATAAGAGGAAGCCCGAAGCCCTCACCCTCGCTGGCTGCAATAAGGCAGGTAGACGAATTGTAAATTTCGTCCAGGAGTTTATCGTCTGCTCCATCTAGCCAAAATAAGCGCTTGTTTATTTCTGGATGCTGGTGGAGCTTTTGAATCAGTGCTTCTATTTCCCACCCTTTTTTGCCGACGAAGGTTAGATTTGCATCGATGCCATCTGCCCAGAGCTGTTCAAACGCAATAAGAGTTTGCGTATGGCCTTTTCGCGGCTCAAGGGTGCCAACCATAAGAAAGGTGGGCCGACTGCCATATGCCACCATGGCTGAGCTAATTTCTCGGGGTAAATCGTAAGAAGTGGCTTGGTAATCAATATCCGTTCCCAAATGAAACCAAGAAGCCTTGAATGGGGTAAGCCTTTTCTGACTATGTGCATCGACCCACTCCTTTAACTCATCCGCCACAGCTTTGGAAATACAAATTGCGTCATCATTTTCAGCTACGACCTCAAGCCATCGCTGGTAGCTCTCGCCGGCCCCTTTCACAAAGCTTTGAGGCATAGAAATACACAGTAGGTCATAGACTACGAATCGAACCTGTACTCCATGTCGACGTAGCTGCTGATAAAATCCTCGCTGTGTTACTACGATACTTGGTTGAAGATCTAGGCCAATAAAAATATCGCCAGGCCGGTACTCTATAGGTTCATCGCTTAGTATATCTGTTGGACAGTTCAAAAACTCTAAGGTAAACCTGCGGGCGTAGCGATAACCATGTTTTTCTGTGGCATAAACAGGCTCTACCTGAAAGCCCTCTGGTGGATGATTTAACCATCGCTGCAGGATGTTTCGGACTACACGTTGAATACCACTTTTGCTATCTCTTTGGATTAGTTCTGATACATCGACGAGTAACTGTTGACGGACAATATTCGGTGGTATGGATTGGGCTATGGCCTTAGCCAGGGGTAGAAGAGCCTTTGGCTTGGTAGGGGACGCTTCCACCTTTGCTATTGCGTGTGCTAAGGAGTGCAAATTATTTTCTGCATCGCTATAGAAGCGTTCAATAGCAGTAGAATACTGATCGGCACAGCCGTGTGGTGAGTGGTTATTTAGTATGGTTTTCCGTGCATTGTTTCCTAACTGGGCACGGTGGCACGCATCTCTCCGCAAAGATTCAATCGCTTCAACGAGTTGCGTGTTACTGAAGCTGTCGGGTAATTTCAAAACTACATCGTCGGGTATGTCAGCCAGACTGCCGTTGGCATTGAGAATAGTGGGAATAGCATAATTCATGCAATCTAGCACTGCCGCTGAAGTTTCGCCACGGGAAAGAGTGCGAAGCTGTACGCCGATATCTGCACTGGCTAAATAATGACGGAATGAGTCTGTATCTGTCCAACCCGTGATGCGAATTTGCTTACTTAACCCACTACGCTGAATGGCTTCAAGTAGTTCCTCGCCATACTCCCCTTCTTCATTCTCACCAACAAAGACCAGTATACATTTGCGGTCTTTTGCTAATTCGGAAGCCAACCATGCTTCTAGGAGTCGATGGTTTAGTTTTGTTCGGCCAAGCAAGCCAAAGCTACAGATGACGAAGTCGCTGGAGTGTAGTCCTAAAGCTTGGCGCGCTGCTGCGCTGTCGTTGACAGCAGGAGGGGTGCGCAAAAGTGGAATAACAGCCCAGTGATCAAATTGAGACGATTCATACCAGCTTGCGGCCATTTTTCGTGTGCCTTCCGAGTGCACAATAATACCCTTTGCGCCTCTAAGTACACTTAGATTAGCTGGGTATTTCCAGATGGTTTCAGAGAAATCTTGGGCGTGGTAGCGCTCTTGTAGCGCTTTGTAGCCATGTGCGAGATATAATTCATTTGTCCATCCGTTTAGAGTAAGTCCGCAAAAATCCATGTGTGCAATAACACTAGAAAGGAAGAAGTCGTGAAGTACGACTACACCAGGAATTTGATCTAACAAGTTGAACATGTGTTGATGAAAGTGAGAGTTACCAAAGTGATAAAGGACTCGTTCATAGTGATCCGCATGGTTTTTGAACCATGTTATATCTCGGATTATGCAGTTGGCATTTATCCAGGGGTCAGATACCGCGTTCTGAGTAATTATTACGTCAATATCATAGTGGCGGGATAGTTGGGGTAGAAGTTCAGCGCTGTAATCACTAATGCCGCTCCGTACTGGTGGTAGAGGGGATACGTAGGCCAGCTTAGGCCTGCGTATTGGAAAAACTTTTTCGCTATATTTTTTCTGAAGCTCACCATGCAGTTTCTCAAGCGCGATTATTGCTTTCTTGGCAGTTCTATCCCATGAAAATTTCTTCGCTTGCTCTAGTCCATGCTGTTCCAACTCAATACGAAACTCGTTGTTTGTTAGTACTTGTGCAAGTCGCTTTGTTATGGACTCATCACATTTAGGGTCAAAAAGAGCGTCTTGTCGTCCAATTACTTCTGGTATGCTGGAAGTATTGGCTCCAATAACTGCCTTACCACAAGACATTGCTTCAAGAGCTGGCAGGCCGAATCCCTCATGCCAGGAGGGAAATACGAAAAGCTTGCAAAGTCTATATAGCGCTAATAGGTCATCTTCAGGAACAAACCCGGTAAGTACTATTTCTTCCTGTGTAAGCTGATGCTGTTTTGCGAGGTTCAGGAGACGCTTTTTTTCACTTTCTTGAATGCTGCAAATGATTGCCAGCTGATGTTGAGAGCGTAACGTAATTGGCAATTTTGAATAGGCACGAATTAATCCCTCTATATTTTTTCGATGATCGATACCACCGGTATACATAACATAGGGGCGCTTAAGATTGTAACGTCCACGTATTTCTTTTTCGTTTGTAATAATGACTGGCTGAAACTGAGGGTCTGCTCCAGTAGATATATTGACAACTATATCCTCTGGTAAACCAAGGTAATGTATTCCTTCTTCGCGGGCAGACTCAGAAATAGAGAGAAATAGGTTAGAGCGGCGAAGGTGGTCAAGCTTGTTTTCATACCAGCTCTCCACCGTTTTGTTTTCTAAATAAGGCGTGCGGTAAATAAAAGGGATAAGGTCATAAAGAATTGTTGCAACGCGTATATTGTTGCTGAGCTTACCTATACTTGTGACAGCATTATCATTTAAGCCTTCAAACATACTGGTTAATAAAACAATATCTGGTTTAAGGCTTGCTAAGAAAGCTTCACGGACTAATTCAGCTGATTTTCGGCAATAATTATTGTTAGTATGTTGATGTTGCGTTGGTCCTGCCGTATACCAAACTCTTATGTTCTCTCGAGGTAAAATGCCTGCAAAGCTTGCACGGATTGAATCGATTGTCTCGGGGAATGAACCATTCAGGGCAATGAGGACTTCATGTTTTTTGCAATTTCGTACGATTGCATGCGTAATAGAAAGTGCGTATCGGCCAATCCCTCTATGCTTGTTTACTCCTTGTGCGCCCTGTAAATCTATAAGGATGCGCATTAGCAACTTTCCTTTTGATGTTTTTTAACAGCCTTATTCAGGTCTATATGGATGCTGCGGGCATGTGTAGATAGGTGCTCACTTTTTTCTGTAGCAGAGAGGTTCTGTTTAATCTTTGTTAATCTTTGTAGGCGAGTTTGCTCTAAGTTGCGGTGGTAGATGAGCCGAAGAAAATTGTAAAGTCCAAGTGTTTTGGATAGGTCGATACAGTACTTACGAAAACCCCCTCTTCTTTCGATATATTTAATGGCTCGCGCAGCCACAAGCTGAGTGACTTGTTTTGAATATTTTTTAATCCGTATTACAATATTCTCATTCTTAACGGCTAGTACTTGATTAGCTAATATACGAATAGGCTTAGTTATACGCCATGATTTACTATGGTATACGGAATTTAATTCGTTAGTCAGTTGTTGAAACTTGGTCTCTATTTTTGCAGTCCTCGCTTCAGACTCTGCAGCTTTAACCTCGGCATTGTTAGCTCGGGAATCAGCTTGTTGTTGGGCGATAGGAATAAACGCATCAAAAACATTAGGCGGATATTTGAAAGCAGCAAGGAGCTCTGAGTGCTCTTGGGCAACATAAAATCTATTTAGGCCGTCTGCGTAGGCGAATTGATAATCCGCAGATATTAATAACTCTTCCCATTCGTCATGAGATTCTACTTGAGACATCGGCATGGCGGCCTCTACTAGAATAATCCATGGGCGGCAGTTTGCCCAATCATTGCCTGCTAATACGGCTTTTTCTAAGCCTTCAACGTCAATCTTTAAGAAGTGTATTTCTTGATCTGGTGGAACGTACTTTTCCCAAATAAAAGCAAGTGTGTGTGTATCTACTTGCTTCTCTAAGGATTTTATTCCCGTAGCGCCATGCTTAATAGCAATATCTTTATCTAGTGTCGAGAGTCCGGTTTCTTCAATGAGGTGCATTGTGAAAGAACCACATTTATCGCTGATTGCAAAGGGGAGGTTAATATCTCGAGATCGTTGACTTTGCAGCTGATCGAAGAATTTTGAGTTTGGTTCTATATTGATACCTCTCCATCCTTCTAAATAAAAACTATGGGTAACAGAGTGGCCTTGAGGCCATGCAGCACCTACATCAATATAAAATCCATTTTTTACATCTTTGAGCGCGCGCCAAAGCATAACATCTTCATAATTTTGGGCGTATGAAATAAAAGTCATTTTGTTATCTCTTCTACAGCGATTTTGGGCTCATTCCATAAACATCCAGCAAATTGAGCTTTATCAATGTTAATGACATTGAACACTAACGCTAGATCTCTCCATTCATAGTTTGCTGAGAGGTGGGAATTTTGGTCCACGAGAGCTGTTTGAATGGAATAACTGCCGGCCCCAAAATTTGCAGGAAAGGTCAGTACAAATCGATATTTATTACCAGCTGTTGGTTTTTCTATGACCTGTTTTGTATGCCAAGTATTGGTACCATACATAACTTGTCCAAGGCGATCTTTAATTCCATAACCAAGAACTAATGTTTCTATATTCTGATGAATTTTTACTGTTATATGTAGTTCAATTTGCTCGCCTACGGCAATAAAGTCGGCCACTTCTCCTTTACTGTTATACAAAATTATTTCTTCTACTTTTGCTTCGCCAGTACCGGAAGATGTTTGTACTTTGCCATTCTCTAGCTTTTTAACTTCAACGGTAGAGTTTTCTTTTTCAGCAATAATGGCATTGTAGAAATCTAATACTTCTTCTGGACTACCATCTTTTATTACCGCACCATTTTCAAGGAGGATGGCGCGGTTACATAAGCTTTGAATGGCGGTACGATCGTGGGAGACGATTAAAAGAGTGGTGCCTTGTTCTTGGAATTCTCGTATGCGGCTAAAGCTCTTGTGTTGGAAATAAGTATCACCGACGGAGAGGGCTTCATCTACGATGAGTATTTCTGGCCGATAGGCTGTGGCAACTGCAAAGGCGACTCGCATTTGCATACCGCTGGAATAGGCGCGTACGGGTTGATCAAAATAGTCGCCTATTTCAGCAAACGCTTCGATATCCGTCATTGCATCTTGAATTTGTTGCGGATTGAAACCCATTAAGCCTGCAGAATGGAATACGTTTTGCCGGCCCGTGAGCTCGGGGTTGAAACCCATTCCCAGTTCAAGAATGGCGGCAATGCGGCCATTGATATGTACTTGCCCTTCGGTGGGTTGCAAGGTGCCAGTAATCATTTTGAGTAAGGTGCTTTTGCCCGCGCCATTTTGGCCAATGATACCAATGGCTTCTCCTGGTTCGATAGAAAAATTAATATGGCGAAGCACCCAGTGTTCTTCGCTGGGTTTGGCAGGCAAGCCAAACCAGCGTGCAAAGCGCAACCATTCCGACCGGTAGCTACGGAAAGCCTTGCCCAGATTTTCAACTTTTAGCAGGCTCATAGTACATCCACCATTTCGGCGCTGGCGCGACGAAACAGAAATAGCCCGACCAGCATGAGAGCTAAAGCGACAGCAGAAATAACAACAATAGGAGCTAAATCAGGCGATTGGTTATAGACAAGTATTTTGTGATACGCGCTGGTGATGGGGTACATGGGGTTTAGCATCAATAAGCCGCGATAGCTTTCTGGAATAATACTTTCAGGGTAAACGATGGGCGTAAACCAGAACCATACTTGCAGTATGATGGGGAAGCCTTGGCCTATATCTCTGACGAATACATTCATAATACCAAGGATCAAGCCCAAGCCTAATGCCAGCATCAAGACGACTAAAGTCAGCGGTATGAGCCATAACATGGCCGCGCTGAATTGATGGCCCAGCAATGCGAATATACCGAGCATTGCGATAAACAAGAGAATGTTGTTGAGAATGCTGGAGCCAGCGACGATAGCCGGTAGGGCGATGCGAGGGAAACTCATTTTTTTCATCAGGTTTCCCTGCTCAACGAATAATGTCAGGCAGCGGCTGGTGATTTCACTAAATAGGTTCCAAGCTAGTAGGCCTGCCATCAGGTAGATAGCGTAGGCGTATTTATTATCGATGCCGGGGAGTTTTGTTGAAAGTATATTAGAAAGAATAAGGGCGTAAATTGCGACTTGCGCCAGTGGGTTAATAATCATCCATAATCCACCAAGCTTGCTGCTGGCGAAGCGGCTAGTTAGTTCATTACGAATGGAACTGAGAACAAAGTGACGGTATTGCCAAAGGCTACGAAGCATATTAAACAAGGGGGAAGTTGGGTTTGGTATCTGCCTAAGGTCTAGGGCCTATATCTAACGGAAGTTATTTGTAACGATTCAGCTCACACTCAAATTCGCGCATAACGGCGTTAAAAAATGATCATTTATGCGTATAAACTCATGTTTTTCGCCTTGTTCTGTTCAAATTTGAACGCAATCTGAAGAGTTACAGTTATTCTTTAGCACGGGTATAAATTTACAATGTATGTAGCCGGATCAAAATAAATACCCAGTTACTAACATTGAATCTTAGGCTGGTAGAAGACCCTTTAAAAAGCCACATAGTATAACCGAATTAGATAATGCAGGAAACTTCCGCCATAATACCTTCATATAAAATCTAAGTGCTTATTTTTAGGGGGTTTTAGTGAAGGTAGCGGTAGTTCACGACTGGTTAACGGTTTATTCTGGGGCGGAGAAGGTACTAGAACAAATATTAAGTCTTTATCCTGAGGCAGATGTCTACACCTTGTTTGACTTTCTACCTGATGATCAGCGCGGTTATTTGGCGGGGCATCGAATAAATACGTCATTCTTGCAGAATTTCCCCTTTGCTAAAACACACTATCGCTTTTTTCTAGCACTGATGCCTTTGGCCATTGAACAGTTTGATTTTTCTGATTATGACTTGGTGATATCAAGCTCTCATGCTGTGGCGAAAGGCGTGATTACTGGGCCGAATCAGGTTCATGTCAGTTATGTTCACTCGCCCATCCGTTATGCCTGGGATCTTCAGGGACAGTATTTGAAGGAGGCGAACCTTACTAAGGGCCTTAAATCATGGTTGGCTCGCTGGCAGTTGCACAAGATTCGTCTTTGGGATTATCGCACGGGGGCAGGGGTTGATTATTATGCGGCGAACTCACGGTTTATTGCCAAGCGGATTCGCAAAATTTATGGCCGAGATG
>JAESUE010000046.1 GCA_016763235.1 Pseudomonadales bacterium | reverse complement strand
TGGCCACATCACCAACCAACGTCAGCAGGGCGGGTACTTTTCCAGCTATTCGTAATACGTTAGTCGTGCCAGGATTATTTGACCCTTCGCTGCGTGGGTCAGGATAGCCGAACACGCGACATACTAAAATTGCGGTAGAGACAGAGCCTATTAAATAAGCGAAAATGCATAGCCCGATCGATGAAAGCGTTAAAGGGATTTCCACGGTGATTCCTCTGAAGGGTGGGAGAAAATGCGTATTAGGGTACCCTATTCATCTCCGTAAACACAATTTGGGTATACACAATCATTAGATGAAACTTTGCGAGTAAAAAGGTAATACATGGATATCGTTTACATTCGAGAGTTACAGGTACAAACGGTCATTGGCATTTTTGACTGGGAACGTGAGATTAAACAGGTCGTCAGCATAAACTTGGAAATGGGGTGCGATATTCGGCAAGCAGCTAAAAGCGACGCCATTGAGGATGCCTTAGATTATAAATCAGTTTCCAAGCGTATTATTTCATTTGTTGAACAGAGTGAGTTTCAGTTGGTGGAAACACTTGCTGAACGTATTACTGACATTGTTCTCAATGAGTTTGGCGTACCTTGGGTGAAGCTTCGTCTTGGGAAGCCGGGTGCAATAAAAGGTTCTACCGATGTTGGGGTAGAAATTGAAAGGGGTTGTCGAGATCAAGGGGTGCCTGCTTAATGGCAGATGTTTTTCTTAGTCTTGGCAGTAATATCCACCGGGAGCGTTATATTACTGCCGCATTGGATGGCTTATCCCAGTTGTTTGGAACGTTAGAGTGTTCCTCTGTGTATGAAAGTGAAGCGGTGGGGTTTGATGGCGATCACTTTTATAATCTCGTTGTTGTGATTAAAACTGAATTGCCAGTTGGCGCGCTCTCTAAGGTTCTTCGTCATCTGGAAGAAGAAAATGGCCGAGATCGAGAGGCCCCTCGATTCAGTGCTCGGACTTTGGATGTGGATATTCTGAGTTACGAACAGTGTTGTGCTGTGGTGGATGGAATTAATCTGCCGCGAGAAGAAATTCTGTATAACGCCTTTGTGTTGAAGCCTTTGGCAGAGCTAGTGCCCAGTGAGTGTCACCCAATAGAGGGTAAAACGTATGCTGCGCTTTGGGATGAATTTGATCAGGGTTCGCAGCGTTTATGGCGCATACCTTTTGTATGGCAGGGGAAAAGCCTGGGGGAACCTGGCTAGCAGAGCCTGCGGAATAATGGCTAGCTCGTTAACCTGCCACCGTCTACGGCAATGATTTGTCCGCTAATAAAGGGCGCATCCAATGCAAGAAAAGCAACCGTCTTGGCAATATCTTGAGGTTCCCCTCGGCGTTTTAAGTTGGTTCGCTGAATGATTTCCCTTTGGGCTTGCTCCTGCTTAAGAGCATTAGGGGTGTTTTGTATGTCGCTTTCTGGCCACAGGATGGCTCCGGGAGATACACCATTTACTCGAATATCCGGCCCGAGTTCCAGAGAGAGAGACTGGGTCATCGCTCTTAGCCCTGCTTTCGCAATACAGTAAATAGGGTGGTTTTTAAGGGGGTGCTCGGCATAAACATCGATTATATTTACAATGGAGCCTCGTTGCGCTTGTAAGGCGGGCACGAGTTTTTGGGATAGAAAAAAGGCACCCTTTAGATTACTGGACATTAGCTCATCCCAGTCAGCTTCTTGGGCCTGTAAAACGGGGGTAGGGTAAAAGCTGGACGCATTGTTCACAAGAAGGTCGACCCTTCCCCATGCGTGTGTGGTGTAGTGGGCAAGGCCTTCAATATCTTCTAGTTTATTGAGTGCTGCCTGGTGGACAAGGCAAGATTTGGGACGAAGGGCGTTAAGAGAGGTCGATAGCTGTTGTGCTTCTTCTTCAGCATTGCGATAGTGCAAAATAATATTGAAGCCGCGCTGGTGCAAGGTCGAGCATATTTCAGCGCCAATACGTTTTGCGCCACCCGTGATCAGCGCAACAGGATTATTATTCTGCTGTGTCATAGCTGTTCCGTATAGTTGTTCCGCATGTTTTTTACGGCACTTACGCGCTGCTGATGAATGGCATTTCCCAAGTCCTTACCGCTGTGGCCAGCATCAATGAGCGCTTGGGTATCCACTTGAGCGCTTGAAATCATTGCATCTTTAACGTATTTGGCTTGTGGGTAGGGGGCGCTTTCTAAGCCCGTTCGGCCACGGGCGTCTGCTTCGCAAGCGATTAGAAATTTATCCAGGTTTTCTGTTTGACGGCAGGCATTCAATTTTTCCAGTGTTTTAACCAGCGTGGCCGGTTTTAGGCTGAATGCACGATGGCAGTGGGTGTGATAACGGGCAACTTGTTTAGCAAGCTTGCTGTATTCATTGGGCACCCGCAAACGCTTTGAAAGGGTTTCAATTAAGGCAACACCACGTTCCTCATGGCCAATATGCTGTGGCCAGTCTTCCTGTGGCGTATTGCCTTTACCCAAATCATGCGTGAGTACGGCAAAGCGCGTTACTGGGCAGTGGCTGAGTTTTGCTGCCTCGGACAGGCTCATTAAGGTGTGTATTCCGGTATCTATTTCAGGGTGATGTGCTTCCGGCTGAGGTACGCCAAAAAGGCAGTCTATCTCGGGAAAAAGTTTCTCCAGCGCATTACAGCTGCGTAAGACTTCAAAAAAATGGGCAGGGTTTTCTGTACAGAGGGCGCGCTGCGTTTCACTCCTTACCCGTTCCGCAGTGAGATATTGAAGCTCATCATCATTTGTCATTTGCTTCATCAACACCATGGTTTCATCGGCAATTGTAAACCCTAAATGGCTGAAACGTGCGGCAAAGCGTGCCACGCGTAATATACGCAGAGGGTCTTCCCTGAATGCCGGTGACACATGCCTGAGAACCCGGTTGTGCAGATCTTCTTGGCCATTGTATGGGTCAATTAAATTACCGTGATCATCTTGCGCGATGGCGTTGATGCTTAAATCGCGCCTCAAAAGGTCTTCTTCAAGGGTGACTTCTGGTGAGCTGAAACATTCAAAGCCCGTATAACCTTTGCCTGACTTTCGTTCGGTGCGGGCGAGGGCATATTCTTCTTTTGTTTTGGGGTGGAGAAAAACCGGAAAGTCTCGGCCAACGGTTACAAAGTTTTGCGTCAGCATTTCCTCGGGGCTGGCACCTACCACAACCCAGTCACGGTCTTTAACCGGCAGCTTGAGCAAGTGGTCACGGACAGCGCCACCCACTAAGTATATTTTCATATTCTTGTACTCTGTCTGCCAGCTGAAATGAGTTGCCAGTATCTGACGTTAAGGTGCTCTGAGAAACTTCCCATGTTTTAGGAAATATTGAATTTGTTCTATTGCATACGAATTGTTCATGATAAAAGTATGCCCACTTTTAATCACAAGATAATCACGCATTTCTGTGAGCTTAGCGCTTTCTGTTGAAACTTTCCCGTCATCCTGGCCCGGTATTTTATTTGAAAACCAAGGTTCGAATGAGTTGTTGCCGGTGATAATACCGATGACAGCATTCACTGGCTTGAGCGTATTGGGAATGCTGTTTTTATCTGTACCAAGCTGTTGCCCGGCTGGGCCTAAAAAATACTGGAATAGTTTGTTGTTTTTTAAATGATCCACCACTTCGCTGCCGTGGTTGGGTGGGCTTAACATTACGATATACCCAGGTTCTTTGGGGTGCTGGTCTTGAAGGTAGTAACGTAAAAGGATGCCTCCGAGAGAGTGGGTTACAAAGTGGATGTGCGTACTATTGTAAGATCGGCAATAGCTCAAAGCCTCGTTTATGGTTTCGGTAGCAAGTTGTGAGATGTCTTTTAGGGTTGAAGGGTAGCTTTCACTCCACACTTGGTATCCATCATGCGTAAGCGTTTTTTGGATGGCCTGCATGGCTAGCCTTGTTCGCCCAAGGCCGTGAAGAATAATCACGCATTGTTGGCGGGCGCTGGTTTGCTTGGTTTGGGAAAAAGCCGGTTTGTTCGGTGACATTAGGCAGGCAAGAAGGATTATGACTATGCCTGGTTTGAGAGACTGTGGAATTTTTCATCATCCTTGTTGTAGAAATTTACGCACTAACATCCTGTTGGTGGGCATTTTACTCTCATGTGGTATTACTTAAAATACTCTTTAGGAAAAAACATGATCAATCGGCTGTGTAACTGTTCAGATTACGTTCAAATTTGAGCGTAATCTGAGGTGTTGCCCTACTTTAAAGCGCTCCTTCTCTCGTGTAAAAGTCTGTCTTTGGGTTATTTTTTTGTTGATAGACCGAGCTTTCCAGCAATGCGGGAGAGTGTGCTGGTTTCTTTTTTTTGTGTCGAGTTTTCGCTGGTTGATTTTAGTTTTCGCTGTACTTTGATAACGGGTTGTCGTTTAGGGTTATCGTTTGGCTTTTCTTCTTGGTACTGAACCTCTTGGTATTGGGCTTCTCGATAACTGGAGCGGTATAAACCATGAGAAGTGTTTTTCTCTTGTGTATTGTAATTCGGCTGCCCAGAATTATTGTTACCGGGGGAATGCGTTTTTTTCTGTTTTTGTTTGTTTTTCTTTGGTTGTGGTTGTGGTTGTGGTTGTGGTTGTGGTTGGCCTTGCTTAGAGCTGGTTTGTGAATTGAAACTATTAGGACTATCTTCCGCTAAACTTTGAGCGCGGCGAGTATTCGATCGCATAAACCCACTGTAATCATTTTGCTGCCCTTGTTTGTGCGACTGGTTTTTTTCTTTTTGTGGGCGTCCATGTCGACCTTTTTTACTCTGTGTTTTTGCCTGCTTAGGCTCCAGCCCTGGTATTGAAACCAGTAGAAGAGGTTTGTTTGTTAGGCTTTCGAGAAGGCTGAGTTTTTTGTTTTCTGATGCGTCAATCAGGGAGATTACGACAGGGTTTCTTATTTTCTTGCCAAGGTATTTTAGACGGGAGAAATAACACTCAGGGCTACGTGGAAAATGTAAATTAATGATGTGGCTGGGTTGTTTGTTGCTCAGCATTCGGATGCTGCTATCGGTTCCAATGTAAATTTCAGGGAGGTATTTTCTTTCACTTGCAGGTACTTCTGCATCTATTTCCAGCGTCTTATTGTCGAGTGCGACGGTGCTGGGAAGATGGTTCGCCTGCAAATAAGCTGCAAGTTTTTTGGCAGAAACAGACGTGCTCGTGATAACGAAAGCGGTACTAACCTCTCCGTAGCGCACTAAGAAATCCAGGAGTGCTTTTTTGTGCTCCAGGTTGTCTGCCAGGTAGGCTCGTTCACTTATAAAGTGCTCTTCATTAGTTTCAATGTTTTCTGTGTGGCGAAAGGGCTTGTTCTGAAGTAAGCGGGAAATCTCAGTGAGGTCACCTTCTTGCTGATTCGAAGACAGAATGATGGATTGGTGCTTGCTCGGCATTGATTGGTGAACCCTGTCCATTTCAAGCCAATAACCTGCATCCAGCATTTGGTCTGCGCTTTTAAGTATAATGGTTTTTACTCCGTGGGTAAAAACAGCTTTTTCCTTGATGCTATCCACGAGGTTTTCTGGCGTAGCGACCAAAATATCCATATGGGAACTGCTTGCCTCCTCCGTGAGGTTGTAGGGGTTTTCGCAATTAGAAATGCGAAGAGGGCGCGGGAGAAAACGGCATATTTCTTTAAGGGTACGGATGGTGTGGTTTTT
>JAESUE010000003.1 GCA_016763235.1 Pseudomonadales bacterium | reverse complement strand
CCGATTCTGAAAAGCTCTTCTGGAACGATATAGAATTCCTTTGGGAACATGACAATCTCCATTTTTAGTAAAGGTAACCGCAGATTTACCCCGTATTCCTCACTCCCGCCGCAATGCTGGCAATGGAAATTTTCAGCGCTTGCTCATAAACCTCCTGCTGACTACTATCCTTTGCATCATCTTTCCTCAACCGATACATGATTTCAGCTTGAAGATAATGCAGTGGCATCACATAGGGATTTCTTACGGATATGGAGCGCTGAATAACATTCGATTGCTGCAATAGGTCGTCGGCACCGCGCAGTGCCAATACTGATGATATTGCTCGCTGAAGCCTTATCCTGAGCAGGTCACCGGTTTTTGAACCGCCTTCGGGCATGAGGCGGTGCTCATAATATTCAGAAACCAGTGGAAAGGATTTTGCCAAGACCATTTCGAGCATATCGATGATGGAAGAGAAATAATGCCAATTGGCATTCATATCTCGAATAACGCCGAGCTGGCCTTTTTTGATGGAGGCCTCTAGGGCACACTCTGTCCCTAACCAAGCCGGCACTAGCAGTCGGGTTTGCGTCCAGGCGAACACCCAAGGTATCGCCCTTAAGCTTTCTATCCCACCCTTCGAGCTACGCTTTGCGGGCCGACTTCCCAAGGAAAGCCGCTGCAGTTCTTTTTCCGGCGTTGCCTTGTGAAAATAGTCCAGAAAATCTTCGTCCTGCACCGTATCCCGATAGCTGCTTAGCGCGCTTTCGGTCAAGGTGTCCATTTCCTTGCGCCACTGTTCGGTTGGCGCAGGCGGTGGAACCAATGTCGCCTCAAGTGTGGCGCAGGTGTATAGCTCAAGAGTTCGTAAGGCGATACCACTTAAACCAAACTTGAAGCGGATCATCTCTCCTTGTTCGGTGATTCGCACATGTCCATCAACGGCTCCGGGTGGTTGGGAAAGCAGTGCATCATGGGCAGACCCGCCTCCACGGCTCATTGAGCCTCCGCGACCATGAAACAGCTCTAGGCGCACCCCGTATCGTTTACAAATATCCACCAGCTGTTCCTGCGCCCGATATTGCGCCCAGGAAGCGGCAAGAAAGCCAGCGTCCTTTGCAGAATCAGAGTAGCCAATCATCACCCCTTGCTTGGCACCTGTTCGCTCGATATAACCATCGATCTGGAATAGCTGCTCGATAACTCGCCCAGAGTGATTCAAGTCATCAAAGGTTTCAAATAGTGGCATCACAGGCAATGCTTCAAGTACGCCGGCTTCGCGCTGTAAAAGCATAACGGCAAGAGTGTCTGAGGCACCATGGGCCATTGAAATAATGTAGTTCGCGAAACTGCTGCGGGGATGCTGGCAAATGGCCTTAAAGGTTGCCAGCACCTCATAGACATTTTCTATTGGATAATCGACCTGTACTTTAAGTTGATCCAAATAGCTGGAGCGTAGGTTTTGTTCAAAAAATTCAGAGGGAATTAAAGGGCGACGCCCTTCCAGTTCTGCGACAAGAAAATCAACTCGCTGCTGTTCACTCCAATCTAAATAATTCCCCAAGCCAACATAACGTGTCACTGCATCAAGAACTTCGGCATGCCGAGCCGATTCCTGGCGCAAGTCAAGGGGCAGCAGATTAAGCCCAAAACAGTTAAGTCGACGAATTATATCCGTCAGCCTGCCTTCGGCGATACGAGACATCCCTTTCTCAACCAGAGAGTCGTAGCAAAGCATTAAGGGTGCTTTCAACTCCTCGGTGTCGACATATACCCCCTCTTCATCCAAACGATGGCCATCAAGCCTTGCTGACAAGTAATCCCGTGTTTTTGCCAATCGATCCCGAACACTACGAAGCAGTACGCGGTATGGTTCAGCATGATTACCCGCAAGCTCTTTGAGCTCATCATTGCAGGTAGACATAGATAGCTCATTGCGCAAGGCATTAACATCTCGATGCAACAAGTCTGCGGCTTGCCAACGAGATAACCAACACACTTCGTTGGTAGTTTGGGCGGTTACGTTAGGGTTGCCATCCCGGTCGCCACCCATCCATGAAGCGAAACGTATTGGGCTAGCCTGCAAGCTCAGCCCCTCCCCCAAGTGTTTACGTAATTTAAAATCCACATAACGTAGATAATCTGGCACCGCTTGCCAAAGGGTTTGTTCAACCGTGGAAAAGCCCCACTTTGCCTCATCAATAGGCGTGGGTTTGTGATGGCGAATTTCATCAGTCGCCCACACGGCTGCGATTTCATTCCTCAGCAACTCTTCAAATCGAGCAGCGCCATATTCCGTCATATCGCTACGATCGCGAGAAGCAAGCAATGATCCGATATGGTCATGTTTTTGGCTAATCGTTCTACGCGTCACTTCCGTGGGATGGGCCGTCAAAACAAGCTCAATACGACAGGACTCGAAACTTTCGATGATCGTTTCTTTGGGAATACCCTGCTCCAGAAAGTATTCCAGTAGGTGATCTAGAGATTTTCGGTAAACGGCTGATGTGGTGGTCTTGCGCGACTGACGTAAACGTCGCACGCGATGCTGTTGTTCCGCAATATTCATAAGGTTGAGTAGGTGGCCAAATGAACGCACAATAGGAACCAAATGCGTATCATCAAGATCAGAGAGCAAGGACTTTAAGTCAGCAATAGCCTGCTCATTACCATTCGCTGCGTCCTTAGACAGCAAACGAATTTTCTCCACGAGGTTATACACGTCAGTTCCCGCCTGCTCACAGATAGTATCCCCCAGCAAACGTCCCATAATGCGGATATCATCACGAAGCGGCCCTTGATTATCAATAACCTGCTTGGAAGCTGTCTCACTTGGCATTATTTTCCCCTTAATCAACGGTTAATAGCTTTATCTCCGGAAGGAGGACAAAGCTCGCACCATAAGAACGCGCAGAGTGACGAAATATAACCTTTCGCTAGAATCACGAGGTTGCGCGCAACATATCCAGAACAGCATCAACCACTAGACGCGGTTGCTCCATTGGCAAAAAGTGTGTTGCTTCGTCGCTGACCGTTACTTTTGTGTCTGGCTGCAAGCTCAGGTACTTGTCGACTCCTACCTTATGGCAAGTAGAAAACCCTGCACCTTCCGCATAAACAATAGAGCTGGGGCAAGATAACTGCTGTATATCCTCCCAGGGTGTATCTTCCGCAACTTGAAATGACTTGGCTTCCCACGCCGGACGACAACTTAATTGCACACCACCCTCCTCGCTGGGAACTGAGCCGCCTTCTACGTAATCCCTAATCCACGACTCGGGCCAGGTTTTAAACGCACCACGCCCCAAATAGTTCTGTACCATATCGTTTTTTGAAGGAAAAACAGCACGCCTCTTAAGCGCCCCCATAACCATCGGATTCATTTTCGCATCACTTTGATCAAACATTTGCATCATACTTTCGGGGTAGATCAAAGGCTCCGTTAGAATCAAGCCTTTAACCAGATCAGGACGATGCAAAGCACCCGCAATTGAAACGACAGAACCCACTGAGTGCCCCATTAGGTAGATAGGTTCGTTTATAAAATCCAGTAGTTGAAAAAAATCGTGGCGGTATTTATCCCAGGAAGAAAGCTCTTCTGGGTCAGCTCTTAAAGAGCCCAAACCATGGCCGCGTAAATCGGAAGCGTAAACATTCAGATGTTCTGATAGTGGCTCAAGAATTTGCCGATATGTCTGAGCATTAAACCCAGTAGCGTGAAGCAGATGAAAACTGGGGCGATTGGGCTTTATCTCTCCACACAAATAGGAGATTGCGCCATCCTCCAGCATTAATTCTTTTCTTTGTAATATGCTATCCATAAGTCATTCTAATCGTTGTTGATTTTAACGTCCTCAACGATTGTACACGACATTATGAAAAAATAAGAGCGCCCCCTTAAAGCGACCTGCCAACCTTCAAAGCAGCACAGCTAGGGCAATGCTCAGGTTGCTTATTAGAAAAGCACAACCAAGCACTAGTGACTGCAAACAAAGCTATCCCTCCGTACTCAAGCACTAAATCCATATGCGCAAGCTTGCTGCTTAATACCGCCAACATCGAAGCTACAGCCAGGATAAAAAACCGCACTCGCTTAGTAAAAAAAGCTCTTATGAAAAGTGAAGCAATTGCGAAGTTTGATACTAACAATAAGGTTGGATATAAAACAAAGTTTGCTTTTGAAAAATCAAACTGACGTAATATTTCAATAGAGCCATCATTGTAACCAATCCAACAATTTCCGCATAATGATGTTGGCAGCAGCGTTAGTATTAAAAATGGCAAAACAAAAACAAAAGAAATTATTTTTGGCCCCCAGTTCATTCGCAGTTTGGGCCAACCATAACGCGCTACAATTATATCGTTCAACGTTTTTTTACTTGGAATGCAAGTGGCGCATACTTGCATTCCTTCTGTACTTATCGTTTCTTTATTTTTAACCGCTTTTACACGGGTCCCATTAATAAAAATGGAGTTAGGATCAAAACCTCTCAGATAATAAGGGAGTGAAGCATCATTGATAGACCATTCATGCCAATGCGGCGGCAACCCTGCTTCTTTAAATGCAACCAGCATCGTCGATCGCAGCGTTTGCAGCTCATGGCTTTCGAAATCATTACTATTATGAAGAACATCAATACGCAACATTATTACCTCGCTTGAGAAAAAGCGCATAGACGAAATTTTTTACTCTCTCCCTATATAATATTTAGCATACCAACATTAATGACGCCTTGAAAACTCCCTGTTACAGGGTAATTTTTTGTTTCCCTCACTATACCGGTAGCAATAGAAATTTCGGCCTTATTCGCATACCAACTTTTATTAGCGCGTCTTGCATGACAGCTCTAACACCAGATGTAACAATCTCAAGTTTCGGGCATTCAAAATGGCATAGAAAATCCCGTACGTTGGGTACGACTGCATGGATGCAGGAGGTACGGCTCCATGGACGGAACCGGTAGAGCCGAGTCAAAAGCGAAGGCCGAGAGCACCTACAGGCAGCGTATCCCGTGATTCATGTCGTATTTTGCCGGAATTATCTATCAATCAAAGACAACCGTTCGATTTCCAAAAACAAGCACCTTTTCCTCAATCACACGTTGCAAAGCGCCCGTCAAAACGGATTCTTCAACCTCACGTCCAGCTCGTGCCATATCTTCAGGTTTATAACTGTGGTCAACGGAAACCACGCCCTGAGTAATGATAGGGCCGTCATCTAAGTCATTGTTCACAAAGTGGGCCGTAGCACCAATGATCTTCACCCCGCGCTTATGGGCCTGGTGATAGGGTTTTGAACCAATAAAAGCGGGTAGAAAGGAGTGGTGAATATTGATAATGCGGTTCGGATAAACCGAAACAAATTTACTGGTGAGAATACGCATATATTTTGCTAACACCACATAATCAAAATCATATTCCGACAAGGTATTTAGCAAGTTGCTTTCATGCTCTACTCGTTCAATATTCCGATGATCAACAAAGTGAAACGGCACATCAAACTTCTCAGCAAGCTCTTTCAAATTTTGATGATTGCTCAGAATCGCAACGATATCTGCGTCCAGAGAGCCGTAATGGCTTTTTATCAGTAGCTCGCCCAAACAATGCGCTTCTGTAGTCACCAGTACAGCCAGTTTTTTCCGGCCTTTATTAACGATCCGTGATAGTGAGCCGGAAGGTAGCGCCCTTGCCATATCGGCTAGTAGGCTCTCTTCATCAAGGCAGCCCTCCAACTCTGTCCTCATGAAAAAACGACCGTTTAATGTATCGACAAATTCACTGTTCTTAATAATATTAAGGTTTTGTGCAAAACGGACGTTAGTGATTTTGGCAACCAAACCCTTTTCATCGGGACAGTCCGTAATAAGAATTTTATTTTCAACGGTCATTGCTAAAGCTCAACCCAAGATAAGAATACTTTTTTAATGTGTAGCACTATGCTTACAGCAATATGCGTTTAAGAACTATCTTTCGGAGATAAATTAAACCATGAAAGCTCATCATGTAACTTCACCACCTCACCCACAATAATCAGAGTCGGAGGCTGAATTTCTAACCCTTCAATATCACTAGGCATTGATTTCAATGTACCGGTGTAAACACGTTGATCTATAGTGGTGCCTTTTTGTATTAGCGCTATTGGAGTCTTCGAACCAAGACCATGATGAATCAATTGGTGGCAGATATTTTTCAAACCCACTAAACCCATATAAAAAACCAGTGTCTGCCTGGGCTGAATTAAACCCTCCCAATCGAGATCCGGCGCACCATCTTTTAGATGCCCCGTCACAAAACGTACGGATTGAGAGTAATCTCTATGGGTGAGAGGTATTCCAGAATAGGCGGCACAACCAGAAGCAGCGGTAATTCCAGGAACCACTTGGAACGGAATATTTTCCTTGGCAAGTAGTTCTATTTCTTCGCCACCGCGTCCAAAAATAAAGGGGTCGCCACCTTTTAAACGACAAACACGATGCCCTTCTTTCGCGAGGCGAACCAACATTTTTGATATATCTTCCTGCGGTAGCGTGTGTTGATCACGTGCTTTGCCTACATGAATCATTTGCGCATCACGGCGGCATAAATCTCGCACCCCTTCTGATACTAAACGATCGTAAAGCACCACATCAGCCTGCTGCATTAAACGTAATGCGCGAAAGGTCAGTAAGTCAGGGTCACCTGGCCCACCACCAACAAGGTATACTTCGCCCATATCATTACTACGAACGCTTTGTTGCTCTACTTCTTTTTCAAGCAGTTGTGCTGCTTGCTTGTCTTTACCTGCAAATATAAGTTCCGCTACAGGGCCCTGTAGAACAGACTCCCAAAACTCTCTACGCTGATTAATAGTGGAGAATTTTTGTTTTACCAGCCCACGGTAATTCCCTACCAAGGTAGCCAGCTTTCCATAACCACTGGGAATTAATGTTTCAAGTCTGGCTCGAATCAAACGCGCCAAAACAGGCGATTTTCCGCCACTGGAAACAGCCACTACTACTGGAGATCTATCTACAATGGCAGGCAATATAAAGCTGCATAATGCAGGATCATCTACAACGTTAACCGGAATATTTCTTTCATGCGCGAGTTGAGAAATATTTTTATTCAATGCTTTATCGTTAGTGGCTGCAATCACCAACTGCACGTTATTCAAATCATCGGCAATAAACTCACCCAAACGATGACTACAGCCATCCTTCTGCAGGAAGTCTGTCATAGATTTTGTCATCGCTTTAGAAACAACATGAACTTGAGCATCGGCGCTAAAAAGCATTCCTGCTTTACGCACAGCGATTTCGCCCCCTCCTACAACCAAACAGGTTTTCCCTGTTAATTTAAAAAAAAGCGGGAGAAAATCCATAAATACCTCTATAAAAAATACGGAACACTAAGCATTAATGCCAGTAACATTGCGGCCTTAGAAAATTCAAGCACTGGGTTCGATAACAGAAATGCCACCCATATAGGGCTGGAGTACTTTTGGTATAACAATCGAGCCGTCTTTCTGCTGATAATTTTCCAACACCGCCACGAGTGTGCGCCCTACCGCAAGGCCTGAACCATTAACAGTATGCAGTAATTCAGGCTTTTTCTGTTCTGGGTTACGCCAGCGTGCATGCATACGTCGCGCTTGAAAATCTTCGAAATTACTACAGGATGAAATTTCACGATAAGCACTCTGGCCAGGTAGCCATACTTCAATATCAAATGTTTTTGTCGCAGAAAAACCCAGGTCGCCGCCGCATAACGTTACGACTCGATAAGGTAGTTCTAATTTTTGCAGAATATTTTCGGCATGGCCCAGCAACTCATCCAGAGCTTGATAAGACTCATCAGGACGACGCATCTGTACCAGTTCTACTTTTTCAAATTGATGCTGCCGAATTAGGCCACGGGTATCACGCCCGTAACTGCCTGCTTCACTGCGAAAACAGGGGGTATGGCAAACAAACTTCAGCGGTAATTGGTCTGCGCTCAGAATCGTATCACGTACAATGTTCGTCACCGGGACTTCGGCAGTAGGGATTAGGTAGAAATCCCGCTCGCCTGGCACTTTAAATAAATCTTCTTCAAATTTTGGCAACTG